>USHH01000013.1 GCA_900554345.1 uncultured Bacteroidales bacterium
ATGGACGCCGCCAACATCCTGAAGCCGGCGCTGGCGCGCGGCGAGCTCCGCTCGATCGGCGCCACGACTCTCGACGAGTATCAGAAATATTTCGAGAAAGACAAGGCTCTGGAACGCCGCTTCCAGAAGGTGATGGTCGACGAGCCTGACGAGCTCTCGGCGATCTCCATACTCCGCGGCCTCAAGGAGCGCTATGAGAACCACCACAAGGTGCGCATCAAAGACGAGGCCATCATCGCCGCCGTGCAGCTGTCGGTGCGCTACATCACCGACCGTTTCCTCCCCGACAAGGCCATCGACCTCATCGATGAGGCGGCCTCCAAGCTCCGCCTCGAGATGGACTCCATGCCGCAGGCTCTCGACGATGCGTCGCGCCAGATCAAGCAGCTCGAAATCGAGCGTGAGGCCATCAAGCGCGAGGGCGATCAGTATAAGCTCAAACAGCTCGACGAGGACATCGCCAACCTGCGCGACACTGAGAAGTCGCTCAAGGCCAAATGGCAGGCCGAGAAGACGGAGATCGACAGGATACAGCAGAACAAGATCGACATAGAGCAGCTGAGCCATGAGGCTGAACTCGCCGAGCGCGAGGGCGACTACGCGAAGGTGGCCGAGATCCGCTACTCGAAGATAAAGCAGAAGGAAGACGAGAACAAGGATATACAGCAGCGCCTGAAGGAGCTTCAGGGCGAAGGTGCCATGATCAAGGAGGAGGTCGATGCGGAAGACATCGCCGAGGTGGTGAGCCGCTGGACGGGCATCCCCGTGAAGAAGATGGCCCAGAGCGAGAAGGAGAAGCTGCTGCATCTGGAGGAGGAGCTCCACCGTCGCGTGGTGGGCCAGGAAGACGCCATCAAGGCCGTCAGCGACGCAGTGCGCCGCTCGCGCGCCGGGCTCAACGACCCGCGGCGCCCGATAGGCTCGTTTATCTTCCTCGGCACCACCGGCGTAGGCAAGACGGAGCTCGCCAAGGCCCTCGCCGAATACCTCTTCGACGACGAGGACATGATGACACGTATCGACATGTCGGAATACATGGAGAAGCACTCTGTGTCGCGGCTCGTCGGAGCGCCTCCGGGATACGTTGGCTATGAGGAGGGCGGTCAGCTCACAGAGGCCGTGCGCCGCAAGCCCTACAGCGTGGTGCTCTTCGATGAGATCGAGAAGGCCAATCCCGACGTCTTCAACATCCTGCTTCAGGTGCTCGACGACGGGCGCCTCACCGACAACAAGGGGCGCTTCATCAACTTCAAGAATACGATCATCATCATGACTTCCAATATGGGAAGCGACATCATCCGCCAGAATTTCCAGGGCTTCAACGACAAGAAGGAGGATGAGAAACAGAACGTGATCAACAACACGAAGGCCGACGTGATGGACCGCCTGAAGCAGATCATCCGTCCGGAATTCCTCAACCGGATCGACGAGACGGTGATGTTCACTCCCCTATCGAAGAAGGAGATCCTCGAGATCGTGGAGATTCAGGTGAAGAGCGTGCAGAAGATGCTCGCCAGCAACGGCATCACGCTCAACGTCACCAAAGAGGCACTCGAGCTTCTGGCCGAGGACGGCTACGATCCTGAATTCGGCGCGCGTCCCGTGAAGCGTACCATCCAGCGCCTCGTGCTCAACCAACTGTCGAAAGACATCCTGGCGCAGAAGGTAGACCGCGAGCATCCCATCACCATCGACCGCGACGGAGAGGAGCTCGTATTCAAGAATTAAGCACAGGCCCTATAACACAACCACTCTTCCGGCCCCTCCGCATCCCTTTTGCGGAGGGGCCGATTTTTTTAACGTTAGGCGCTAAAGACGCCTAACCACGTTCAAAATGTGTTAAAAAACATGTTTTGTAAACTATGATGCGGATTCCGGCGTTATATAGACGTATGGGCATCTGAGAAGCTGTGGAGCTTCAGCCCGGTTATTTCGACTAATCACGGAGACTTCCTTCCGTAGCCTCCGCGCCAGAGTTAATTAACGCCGCAATCAATCATGAATTGCCTTCCCGAGGGGAGGCGTGGCGGCTATTGTGTAACTAATTTAATAAATTGTGAAATTCAAAAGTTTTTTCCTGGCACTTGCAGCGATGCTGTTTCTCTCCTCGTCGACACCTCTCTTCAGCGGCTCCATTGAGCCCGGCGACAGCGTCCCTGCAATAAGGCTAAGCGACAAATCGACTCTCCCGAGCAAAACTGACTTTCCAACCATTATCAACTTCTGGTCGGCGCAGGATGCTCCCTCACGTCTGCGCAATAAAGAATATTCCGACCTTGCCGCCGCTTCCGGCGGACGGCTGAATTTCGTGGCGATATGTGTGGATGCCGACAGCGGTCTGGCCCGCGAGATCATGGCGATCGACGGCATCGACAATGGAAAGGCCTATTACAGTGAAGACATCCGTAAGGACGCTCTGGCTGACTACCAGATAGCGTCGGGATGCAGAAGTTTCCTCATCGACAATTACGGGCGCCTTCAGGCCGTCAACCCCGAGACATCGACTCTCCAACTTATCTGATAGACTCAGACCATGTCTGACGCAAGCCGCCGGCCCGCAGCCGGCGGCTTTTTCATGCCTCAAATCTGTTCAGCGATTTGCATAATCTAATGCAAATCGTTACCTTTGTGGGTGTCATGGCAATAAAACGATACCGATTCAAACCGAGACCTACATCAATCATATATGGCATCCTGCCGGCAATAATCTCTCTGCTGGCGGTGACCGCATGCAACCATAATAACGGCAACCGTCCCGATGACAAAGAGACGACGATGCGCTCGCTGTTTCAGGAAGCGAAGACAGCATCGATGAGGGGCGATTTCAAGAAGTCAGACTCCATCGGAGCCGTATTGCTCCATCTCGCCGACTTAGCCGACAACGACGAATACCGGGCACGCGCCCTTATGTGTCTGAGCTACTCGCGGATAGAGATGCGTGACTCCACGGAGCAGATGCGCTATCTCCTTCAAGCCGAGAAGATGCTCGCCAATGTCAGCAACGACACACTGGCAGCCGAGCTATACAACATCATGGGGGTCGCTTCCTTCCATGATTTCGACCGGGCGAAGGAATATTTCGCGAAATCCCTCTATGCGTCCCGCAAGATAGCATCCGTGCAGCATCAGATGATGGCCGAGTGTAATCTCGCCGAGATATACCGATGCACCGGCGACACTCTCGGCATACAGTATGACCTTGACATCCATGACTTCGCCTCCAGAACCGGCAACGAGGTGATGCTCCATGCAGCAGCGGTGAGATGTGCGGAATATTACATGAAGCGACCTGAAACACTGCCGAAATCTCTTGAATATATCAATGAGATCAAGGAGATGCCGGGCAGGGAATTCCATTACCATTACCTTCGGTCGAAATGGCTGATGGCAACCGACAGCCTCGACAAGGCCATGACTGAATGGAGGAAAGCCTCGGAAACGGGAACTGCGACTCCAGGATTCCTGCTTGCCGGAGGGCGTCTCTACCAGCATCACGGCGACTACCGCAAATCGGAGTGGCTTCTAACAAGGGCAGACTCCGCATATTCCGACATCGATTCCCTCAACACCGACCGCATCGAGATCCTGAGGCTGAGGTCGGAGAATCTCGCGAAACTCGGAGATACGGCCGGGGCACTTATTATGCTGGAGGCTTACCAGACGGCACGCGACAGCGTGTCGAGGATACACAACACCCGCGAGATGAACGCCTTCAAGGCCAAATTCGAGACCGAGAAGAAGGAGCTTGTGATTGCCAGCCAGCGTGCCTCTCTGCGATGGAGAAACATACTCCTCGGCATGGCCTTCGCCTTCATCTAAGCCATCATCGCCGCCTTCATGCTGTATATAAGGAGACGCAACAGGCTCTACAGGCTCATTGTGGAGCAACATAAGGAATTCGCCACACGCCAGAATGAATATGCCCCCTATCTCAAGGATGAGGCATCCACTCTGCCCGATAATATACCCGAAGTGGGAACGGATGGAAAAAGCCCCGAGGTCAGCGATAAGGATATGTCGCATGAGGAGCCTATGGACAACGGCACCGATGCAGACACGATACAGGAGGCAGACAAAGGAGACGTGAGCCTTCCGGGAATGCCATCCAGGGATAAGGCCGACGCAATCTGGCGAGACATACTGACCGAGATGGAGAAAAACCGTATATACGCCGACCCCGATGTGACCAGAGACGTGTTTGCCGACCGTGTCCACACCAACCGTACCTGGTTCACAGCCATAATAAGGCACCGCACAGGAAAGTCCTACACACAGTTCATGAACTCCTGGCGCGTCAACGAAGCGGTGCGTATCCTATCCCTGCCGGAAGCGACAATGACCAACAAGGAGCTTTCGGAGTATCTCGGCTTCATGACGCCGCAGTCGTTCTACACCGCCTTCCGCCAGCAGATGGGTATGTCGCCGTCGCGATTCCGCAGCGACACGCTGGCAGCCTCAGGCACACAGGAGAGGGAGTCCGAATGAAATCCAGACCTGAAAAGGCGTTTCTGATGTAAAAAATCAGCCATGATGTAATGAAAACGCCATTTGCTGAATGTTTATCGAATTATTTTGCAGCGATTTCCTGTATGAGGGTAACTTTGCCGCCGATGACGGGCACGTTGCCTGTCTGGAAAATACAACACAAACCATGAAGACGATTTACAAAGGAATTATGGCGGCAACGGCACTGGCAGCGGTGTCGATGGCCATCCCGGCCATGTCGTCGGCATTGCAAGGCGACAGGCTCGTGAAAGCGGAACGCCTGCAGCCGAAGAGTCAGGTGCCCTCGCAGAAAAAGGATGTCAGCAGGCTGACCCCTGCCGGCACACCCTACTGGCAGACTGCGAGAAGCATCTATAATGAAAAAGGACAGAACGACCCCGACAACGGCGTGACCCGAGAATTCGGCACCCATATCGAGATCGACGGAGAGACAGCCCGCATCTACGGTCTGGTAAACGTGAATCCCAACAACTATTACGAGATTGATGAGGAATATGCGGTAGAGGGTGTCTACGACGCGAACGCCAACACCATCACAGTCACCGGGACAATATACGATGAATCAAAACCGCTTGACGAATATGTGAAGCTCGCCGAAATATACTCTCCGGGCGATGATATGTCGTACACACTGGTGCTGATTGCCGGCTACCTCAACATGTTCGAGCAGATAGCCACAGTCAACGAGCTGGTATTTGATGTCTCCGACGACATGCAGACGATAGAGCCGCAAAACGGCTATGGCGCCTACGCATTGACGTCTGACGGTCAGGGAAGGGCATTTGTCGACTTTTACCAGAGCTCCACTCTGGAGAAAGCACCGGAAACCCCGAACATAAAGACCGACACCGGCAGTCTTGCGTTCAAGGGGCAGTTTGTTGCAGCCGGGATGCCGGTGGTTGAGGTGTTTAGTCTCATGAACTCCGGCGCCTCCGCAACGGAATACGCAATAACCACCTCGTCACCGTGGCTGACAGTGTCTTCTACCGAGGGCACGGTGGATGGATGCTCCACGGTGCCCATCGCAGTGACATTCTCCCCGGAAGAGCCGGGCATGTTCAACGGTAAGATCACAATCCAGAGTGGCAGTCAGACAATAGACGTGACAGTTGACACAGAAGTGAGAGAGGTGCCTGACTACACCAAGATAGTGCGGGCCGGTAGCGAAGCGATGGAATTCGATATGTCTCCTGTATACCCTTTCGTAATCAGTGAAATCAACGGCAACACCGTAGCGGAATCGGTCAACAACGGAGAGGGCGACGGCACGGAATCATGGTTCAAGTGCAGGATTGAAATACCGGAAGGGAAGACGGGCGTGTTCACGTGGCAGGCAGTCCAGGAGAGCAAGTCGCCAAACTCACTCGTAGTCATGCTCGATGGGGAGACAGTGAAATCGGAGCTCTATCTTCCGAATACGGATCCCCACGATATGTCGGGCACACTCGCCCTGATGCAGGGGACTCATGAAATAGTGTTCGATAATGTCATAACAATGGACTGGAGCATCTACGGCCTGTTTCAGAGGAGCTATGTCTGGGACCTGAACCTTGATCTCATTGAGGCCAAAGACGACAACGCCATGCTCGTTACCGATACAGCCGACTTCGGCGAGACATATTTCGATAAGTTCGATGTGAAGATGAACAGCGAGGTGACAGTGCTCAATACCGGCATGAATCCGCTTAAAGTCCTCTCCATCACATCCGACGGCAATTTCGGTGGCTCAGCCCCCGAGATTTCTGTGCCTTTCTGTGGCGAGATCAAGGTGGCTCTGACATGGGACGCTTCGGCCGTGGGCGAGGACTCCGGCATCGTCACCATCCACACTACCGGGGGCGATCTGAAGGTGAACTGCTCCGGCCTCGCGACAGCGATAGCGTTTGATTATTCCACAATCGTGAAAGAGGGTGATTTCTCATTCGTTACAGGTGTGAGATGGCCGTTCAAGCCCAACGACGAGGGCACATACGCCTACAACAGCACATCAAAGGCAAACATCAACGGAATCACCGACTGTTGGCTCGAGGCCTCGTTTGAGGTGCCTGAAGGAAAAGTGGGCCATGTGGAATGGGATGCAACCAACGACTCAGAGGACATGTATTACTTCCTGGGCACACCTTCGATGATATCCGGCTCCACCATTACAATCGACGGCGGAAATAAAAAGGAAGCGACCGGAATCGGCGTGGACTGCAGCTCATCTGAAATCTATTCCGGTGCCGACGTCACATTCCGGCCTGGACGTCACACGGTGAAGTTCAACTATAAGAAAACCGCCAATTGGGAAGATTTCGTATTCGGAGACGACTGTCTGAAGCTCTTCGAGATAGCGCTCAAGCTAACCGACAGCGAAAACGGAGAGGGCGAGCTTTCAGTGGATATGATCGACTATTCAGAGGATGTATTCACCGGCGCCACGGCACATGCATACGCCACCCTTTACAACTACACCACGAAGACCCCGGAGCTGATCTCATCGGAATGCGACGGCCCTTTCAAGGCCAAGGCCATCGACGAGAATGACGGCAATCTCAGACTAGCGATTGAATTCTCGCCGGTGAAGGCCGGCGGCTACAGTTCCGAACTCATCATAAAGACCAACATCGGCGACTATACCGTCTCATGCAGCGGAACGGCAATTGATTCGGAACTCGGCTACGCGATATTCCACGAGGGATTCGAATATGACTTCGGCAATGAATGGATCATAACCGACAATGCCGGTGAAGGAAATACATGGCGGCAGACCATGAAAGCACCCGGCATACTCGCAGGCTTGAACATGACTGCCTACGCAGGAGAGGGACTTCTGTATGCGACCTACTTCGACCCGGAATCAGGGAAACCGTACAATATGACCGACACATACGCCATCTCACCCTCGATCACAATTCCCGCTGACGGAGAGACCACTCTCAGCTTCATGACCAAATACTACACCTACATGCCGGTCACGCTTGAGATAACAGCCGGCACAGGCGATGACCCGACATGCTATGACTCCGTCGGGACCCTGACAATAGACCCGGCCCGCGATGACGAATGGAGGGAATACACGTTCAGTCTGGGCGAATGGGCAGGCAAGGAGATTCATATCGCCTTCCATACCACCCAGAACATCGACAGATATCTCGCGCTTGACGAGATAATGGTATTCTCCACCGGCAACGTATCAGTCGAGATGCCGGAAGCGGACGACAACCTCACAGTAGAGTATTACACTCCCGACGGTCTGCGTCACGAGCGCCCGGTGAAGGGCCTCAACATCGTGGTGACGCGCCGCAGCGACGGCACCACATCCACCCGCAAGGAGTGGATGAAATAATACTCAACCCATGCTTTATACGATTTAGATTGTGAGAGGAGACCCTGCAAGGCATTCATCTGCTGCCCTGCAGGGTCTTGTCTCCTAAATATCATATATGTAACCTTAAAATATCAGACTCAGATGACACACGACATCAAATCAATGATCAGGATTGCCCTCGCCATATTTCTTGCCGGGACATTCAAAACGGCGAATGGCCAGACTTTTTTTCAGGAAGACTGGGCAGGAGCCACGGGGAGCCTTCCCTCCGGATGGACCACGACGGCTACCGACAAGACGCCCGACGGAGAGGCCGCTGAATGGTTCTCGAAAAACGAGGGTTGGAAAGTACTGGAAAATGAAAGCTACGGGAGTGCCTTCGCTGCCAGCTATTCCTCGACAATAGAGGGAGGCAAGGTCGACACCTGGCTTATCAGCCCTGAGTTCGACGTGCCCGCTGCCGGCGGTTTCGTTGAGTTTCCCGTCTGGACCATCGGCCCCGACGACACTCCCGCCTGCAAAATGAGCGTGAGGATGACCACGGAAGGCGCGACGCCGGAATCGTTCACGGATTCCCCGCTGCTCACCACCCGGGTGAAACATGGAGACGGCGTGACCCACCAGATGATAAGCCTCGCCGGATATGCCGGCAGGAAAGTGAGGATGGCCATCGTAAATGAAGGGACGCAGGCCGGGGTGCTCTGCATAGGCGATATCGAAGGAGATATATGCAGGATAAAAGTGAGCAACCGCACTCCCCTGCTGATCGCACCGGGAAGCAACGCCACTGTCAGGCTGGGCATCGATATCCAGGCCATATGTCCCGGCTTCGACGTGACGCTCACCACATCCGACGGCTTTTCCCAGACAAAAAACTACAATAAGGAAATCAACGGAATCCTGCAGGGTTATGAGGTCTCATTCCCCTGCGGACGCCCTTCGTGGGACATGCTCTCCTACACGGCGACGGTGACACCACGCATCGACGGATTGACTCCGACTGAGATCAGCGGCTCTCTGGCCGTGGGAGAAGGATACCCGCAGATATGCCTCATGGAGGAAGCCACCGGCGAGAACTGCGGCTACTGTCCTGCCGGCACAGCCGCAATCGAGAGATTCACCGACATGTATCCGGGCCGGTTTATCGGCGTGGGAGTACACTGCACGCGTCAGTTCTCAACCGGCGTGATGGAGAATCCGGAATACGCCGAGCCCTATCTCTCGGCTTTCATGATCGAGAGCCTTCCGAACGCGGTGCTCAACCGCAGCATGATTGGAAGCCCCACAGACTATGCCGGCATCGACGAGGCGGTGAAAAGCCTTCTCGACGGCAAGAGCGTGGGCAATGTAGTGATCGACCGCGTGGACTGCGACATGGCTACGGGCGAGACAACAGTGAGGTTTACCGCAGGCCTCTGCGCTCCGCTGACAGGAGTGGGGCTTAACGCCTGTGTGATACTCAGTGCCGACGGTCTGACAGGCACATCGAGGAAATGGTTTCAGTCCGATTATTTCAGCGGCACTACGGAGGAGGAATTCCTGAAGAGCGCTGACGCATCCTGGTGGCAATACATGAAATTCTGGTGTGAGTATCCCGACACGAAGGTGTCGCCTACCGACCGTGCGTTCGACCATGTGGGAATGGGTGTCTACCCCGATTTCTACGGCGACGGCTGCAAACTGCCGGAGGACTGGAGCGACGGCAAAACCAAATCGGAGGCTATAACTTTCGCTATGCCGATGCAGACGGAATATGACGGTTTCGGAGTGCAGGACGTAAACGAGACAGCCGTCACGATAGTTCTGCTTAACGCAGGCGACGGCTCAGTGGTCGCAGCGCAGCAGGTGAAGGCCGCAGACTACAACCGAGACCTGACGGCTGTCAGCGACGTCATGGCCGACAGTGATATCCGCGCCTGGATAGAAGGCGGAGAGCTGTTCGTTGAGTCTGAGGATTGTGCCGCTGTCGAGATATTTACGACTGACGGACGAATGATCTATTCCGGATATGCTTCTGTCGGCATATCACGCCATGAAATCGGCGATACGTACGGATTACTCATCGTCAAGGTCGGCAACAGATCGATGAAGCTGCTACGCTGAGACGTAATCCCGTAAACTTAAATAAAAAGCGGCTGGCCGGCAAGGTCAGTCGCTTTACTATATATTAAGATAGTTTTCGCCGGGCGGACGCTTTGAAAAGCGTCCCTACATTAATTGATTATTAATCCTTTCCGTCAGCGGGCGAGGGAGAGGTTGAATGCGATGCCGTAGTTGGAGTTGGAGGTCGGATAGGAGGCGTTGGAGACGAGCGGCGTGTTGACCTGATGGTCGAAGAAAGCCGACACCGTGAGCCGGCGGCTCATCTGATAGCTGGCCATGAAATTGATCGAGAACGTCTTAGTGCCCTGCGTGGCCTGAGTGTAGGCTGTCTCTATCTTGCGGATGAGGCTCTGGTTGTTGCTGAGCGCCACATCGAGATTGATCGAGAGGTCGTTGTTGGTGTTGCCCTGCTGGCTGCCGATCTTGATGATCTTGTTGAAATTGGCGATCTTGTAGCCGGCGCCGATGGAGAACTGCTTGCTGGTGGTCTCCACGATCTGACCGGCCGAGGAGTTGAGGTTAAGCGTTCTGGCATCGCGGTATTCGGCATTGAACGTCATGTCGTTGTGGAGCGTGAATGTCACTCCGATCAGCGGCGCGAACTTCTCAGTAATGGCCACGGAGGAGATGTTGAAGGGAGACGAGGGCACCGGCATCTGGGTCAGCTCGTCCTGGATGAAGCCGAGGTCGCCGGCGACGCTCACCCAGTTCATGTAGCTCGAATAGGAGCCTATGGAATAGGTGCACTGATAGGCGTGGTTGAGGGTGAACGCCTTGAACCATTTGCTCATGTTGCCCATCTGGAGGAAGCCGTCGTAGGTCACCTTCCAGTTGGGACGCATCGACTCGAGACCCGGGAAATGCTGGAGTGTCACTTTATGCGGGTCATAACCGCTGTAGGCGGCTATGAAGGCCGGAATCAGGACATCGCTGCTCGTAGAGGAGACCACACCGTTCTGCGGATTGAAGGGAGTGCCGCCGAGGGCGTTCCCCTCCATGAAGCCGGTGGTGGGATATGACATGCCGTCATACTGCCCCTGCACCCTCTCGGCGATGACGGGTATGTAAGAGAGGAACTTGCTGAAAGCCTCCGAGCTGTAGCCGTCTTCCGCCTTGCTCCCCTTGAGAGCCGAGGCGAGCGCTATGTGGGTGCGGGTGTATGATCCGGAATGCGACGTCGGCATGCCTGCAAACATAAACTGCATCTGGCGTGTCTTGTTGTCGGTGAGGTTGGAGGTGAGCGTCACCTTAAGTCCCCTGATCGGCTCGAGTGTGAGCTCGAAGTTGAACTCCTGGCCCTGGTTCCAGATAGCCGGCGAGGTCTGCTCGGAGTTGGTGATGAGCCAGCCCCGGTCGAGGGCCTTGTTGACGTAGCTCTCATCAAAGAAGCCGAACGCGAAGTCGAGACCGGGCGACATCGGACCATACTTGGTGGATTGTCCGAAGACATCGCCGATATTGGGCGAGAACTGCGGGAGGTTGAGCGAATGGCTGTTGCGCCAGCGGATGGAGAGGGTGCGCGGCATCATGAGGAAACGGAGCGAATACGCGGCCAGCTCGCTGGCGAAATTGCGGCTCTCCTTCTTCGACTGCTCGCGGATAAGGATCTTCACGAGCACACTGTCGCGGTTGAGGATCTCGATGTTGTTGTCGTCCTTGATCTTCGTCTTGAGCACATAGGGAGTGCCGTCGTCGAGAGTGGCGGATATCTTCAGCTTGCGAGTTCGCATATTGTGTCGGATGGTGGTGGTTGTGTCCATGCTCAGATACATCGCGCGCTCATATTTCTTTGGCTCGTTCCTCTTGGGAGTCTTCGGGGTGTTGTCCTTATTGCGTCCCTGGTTTCGCGGGTTTCCCCTCTGCGAGGAGGAAAAGCGCTTGTTGATCTCCTGGAGATATTTCGACTTGTTGAACAGTGTCTCGAAATTTAGACGTCCGTCCGCGTTCCAGGTCGATTGGTTCTGGATGCTGTTGCCGAGATAGAGGCCGTCGACGGTGGCGCCCTTGTCCCATTTGTAGGTGGAATTGTAGGTCACGTTGGCCGTCAGGTAGTCGAGGAATGCTATCTTGTTGAAGGGGGCGCGATAGGAGCCGGTAAACGTCTGGTTGTAGTTCCAGGGGGTGCCGAGCCCCTTGATGCTCGACCATACGGTATCCTTCCAGTCGCGGTATTTGTCGGGGAACAGACGCTTGTTGACGGCGCCGACCGTCTCCTCGATTCTTGCGGTAGTGTTGCTTGAAAAGGAGAAGTTGAGCGACTGGGTGAAATTCCATGTGAGGCTGAGCTGGCGGTCCCAGAGGAAATTCTTGCTGACCTGCACGGGGAGCTGGAAATTCATGTCGACCTCGCTGCGTGTCTGCTGCTCATAGTAGTAGCGGGTCATGCTGGTGTAGAAGGTGAGGTTGTTGAAGAGCCAGTTGAGCTCCCAGTCGCGGAGCCACTTCGCGGTCTTTCCCTTACCCTTTATGAAGGAGAACGGCTTCCAACCCTTGACATAAGGGCTGTAGGAATACTGGAAGCTGCCACGGTAGTCGTTGGTGACCTCGTATTCGGTTGTAGGGTCGATGTTCTTCTGCTTGTTGAAAGAGAAGGAGACGGTGAAGTTGGCCGGATCCCATGGCATCGGATTCTTGCTCTTGACATTGAAACGCAGGCCTGATACCGAGAAGCTCTCCACTCGCTTGGTGGTGAGCGCGAAGCTCTTGATGGAGTCTTTCTCGTGTTTGGTCACTGCGGCGTCGAGGGCATCCTTGAGGAGGATGTCCTGGTCGAGCGGGTTATATTTGGGTGTCACCTTGTCTTTCGAGAGCGAGTAGTAGACGGGGGCCTGCAGCTGTGCCTTCTCGGGTAGGAGCTTGCCCACATCGCCCTGCACCGCGAGGTTGTATTGCTCGTAGTCGTCGAGACGGCGCTGCGATAGTCCCTGGTCGACGCCGCCGAAGCCGGCGGTCTCCTTGTTGTATGTGAAGTTGACCATGGCCAGGTCACTGACCGAGAGGTTCATGTTGGTCTTGAGCGCCCATCCGCCGTCCTCATTGAATTCGGTCACCTTAAGCTCGTTGACCCAGATGGTGCCGTCTTTCACGGAGTTCGACTTATTTCGGATACCGATAAGCATCACCCTGACGTCGCTGAGACTTGGGTTGCCGAGCACGGAGACCGTGTTGCGGTCGTTGTCGGGGTCGAGATGGGAATATAGCACACCGTAGCCCACGCCGTCGGCACCCTCGCTCTTTGCGCGGTTGCGCTCTGTCTTCAGGTCGGTGAATACCTCGAAGGGCACGTTGAGGAAGTTGTTGATTGGCCATACCTTGGCACGGTCGGCGCTGTTGAAGTTATTGTAGTCGCTCGATGGCGGAGTGAGGTCGAGGGGTATCTCGTACTCGTAATAATTGTTTTTCACGTCGGAGCCGAGACGCACGAAGAGCGCGAGGTCGCCGTTGCGTGTATTGGTGATGTTGTCGATAAGGGCCTCGGCATGTACCCACATCTGGAGACGTCGGTATATTCGCAGGTCGAGCTGCGTGTTCTTGTAGATGCCTCTTGCGTCGCCGGGCTGGAGACCGGTGACCTTGAGGGATAGCGACTGCTCGTTGAGCTGGGTGGCCTGACTCTGGCCGGGGTCCTGGATACGGTCGACGCCAGGAGGGAGCACGTAGTTGACGGGCTCGCGCTGGTCGTTCTCCTCGATATTGACCACCGACATGTCGAGCTCGCCCTCCGCGGGTGAGTCGTTGCGGCTGTTTAGATTGAACTTATAGTCGCGCCACTCCCCTCTCATGAGCTCGAGCGATGCGAAACGAAGGTGTGTTGTCTCCTTGAATCCGGTCATGAACATACGCGCGAAGCGGATGGTGGAGAAGTCGCGGATGTTGCCGACGACGCGGTCGGGCTGGGTCAGGGGAATCTTGAACTGATACCACCTCACCTCTATCGACTTGCCGTCGCGCGTGCGCTGGTTTGAGATCTGCACGTCGGTGATGTGGTTCTTGCCGACCACGAGGTCTTCGGGGCGGATGGAGACCTTATACTCGAAATACCTCTCGTATTCATTGAGGGTGTTGTCCTGATTGACGTCCTCCACGTCGGGGACGCTGCGCGCCGACTGGTAATAGGGGTTGGAGCTCTGGTCGGGAGAGAGGGAGTTGCCCTCCACGCCGTTGTATCTCTTGTAGCGGTCGAGGATCGAGGCGCGGATGTCGTCGTAGTAGTTGCTGCGGAAGAAATGGTAGTCGTCGCCGGCAGGGTCGTTCATCGGCGAGAACGGGTCGGCCTGCATTGTCTCGATGGTTGAGGCCGGGAGCTTCGCGCGCAGCCGGTCGAGATAGTCCTTATATGAGTCGAACTCGAACTCCGACTCGTCGGGGAGTCCGTCGAGGCCGACGTCCTGAAGCAGGCGTGCGTCGGGAGTGTTCTCGAAAGCGTAGGTCAGCGAGTTCTGCGTGGAGACGCGTCCCCACACCGTAGTTGATATGAACTGGTTGTCGCCGTCGACAGGCAGACCGTTCTCATAGCTTTTCATGCCGTCCTTGAGGACGTCCTCGCTGATCTCGCCGAAATTGATGTAGAGATCGCCCCCCTCGCGGTTTGGATTCTTCTCGTCGAGGAAGGGGTCGAGGAGCCAGAACTGGAGGTATTCCACATTCGATGTCTCGAAATTGGTGTTGTCGAGCTTTCGCATAATGCCCCCCCAGCGCTTCTCGGGATAGAGGAGATTTCCCTGGTCGTCGATATTGTCGGCGTCGAGGTTGTAGGGACCACGCTCCTTTGGATAGAAGGAGAGGTTGAGTGTCTGGATATAGTTGGCCTCGCCGTAATTGATGTCGCGGCCGGGATATATCTCGTTGACGGTCACTTCCCTGACATAGGGATTCGAGAGCTGCTCGAGGTCGTTCTTGAGGTAGCCGGGAAGGAGCGAGGAGTTCTTCTGGGTGAACATGCGGTCGATGTAGTACCAGTTGAGCAGGGCACGGTTCTTGCCGTAGTCGACGTTGTTGGAAAGCGATGCCTCCGGGAACATCGGGTCGCTGCCGGGATCGTAGGGAGTGGAGGCGAGAAACCACGAGTATGGGGAACGCAGGTCGAGGCCGATCTGCGTGTTCTCGAAGTCGTCGATATATGATGAGCCCTTGTTGGAGCCAGTCTTCTGCTTGTGGGGCACGAGCTGCGCGAACTCCGCGTTGATGCGGAACGCCGACGGAGCAGTGGCGTTGATGGTGGGCACCTTGTTGATGAGGTTGGTGAGCCACATGAACTCCTTGTTGTAGTTGAGATTCAGGCCCCACATTGTGTTGTTGATCACCTCGTCGCCGATGCTCACCTTCTCGGTGAGCGCCTTTTCGGAGAAATTCAGGATTGTACCTCCGAGGGTAAAATCCTTGTTGAAGCGGTATTGGGCGTCGAGGCCGAGCAGCGTCTTGCGCTGCATGCTGAACATCGACTGGTTTTCCAGCGTCACGCTGACGTTGGTGCCGGAGTCGATGATACTCTGGTTGGTGATGGTGACTATACCCATGCTGTAATCTACGGTATAGTCGCTGTTCTCGGTGAGCACGACGCCGCCGGCGGTGACCACTACCGAGCCGCGGGGCACGTTCATGGCGTTGAGGCGTATGGTGGCGCCGTTCGACGCCTGGTATTCGCCGCTGAGCGAATACTTGTTCTTGTCGGCAAACTGCCGGGCCACTACCAGCGTCGAGTCGTAGAGCTCCTTATATACGTATTGCGCGGCGAGCTCCGGATTGCCGATCTTACGCTCGAGCCACGCGCCGAAAGGCTCTGCCACCGGGAAGATGATCTTGGCGTTGGAAGGCTGCACGGTGTATCCCTCTACATAATCGAAGAATCCGTCGGGATTCGACTCCTGGTTGGAGTCGAGGCGGTCGAGGTTCATCACCTGGAGCAGCGGCTGGTTGGCTATCTCGCCGACGGGGAGATATGTGATCTCGGTGCCCGTGGTGTCGCTCAGATACTTGATGTTGAGCTTGAAGTTCTTCTTCTGGAGCTGGTAGGCGCCGAGGGAGTAGACGTTTTTCATCATCAGCTTCCACATCGGGAGCTCCGGAGCCACGGTGGTGGAGCGGAGCATCTTGAGGTAGAGGCTCTGCGAGGTGTTGGAGATGTCGCTGGAGAACTCGCCCACCTGATAGACGCGTCCGTTGTAGGTGTATTCGTATGCCACGGCAAGCACCTCGTCGGTGTTGAGGGCCTGTTTGAGGGATATGTATCCGAGAGTGGAATTGAGGGTATATTCCGACGATTTCAGAAGCCTTGCGCTCTCCACCTTCTCATAGTCGCGACCGCCTGTGATGCCGTAGGCCTGGAGCGGAGCGAGCACTTGCGTGACCTGACTGATCTCACGGGCGCCTGGATAATCGTTCTTTATCACGCTGAGCAGGTTGTTGCTCTGGTTGGATGGCACGGCCGTCGACATGTCGGGCACCCAGAAATCGTTGGCGAGACGGGTATTCTCACCGAGATCCATGAATCCGACGAAATTCCGGGCCTCCTCGAAGCGGCTGTTCTTGTTGGTGATCCACACCTCGATGCGCGTGATGTTGATGCCGGAGGAGACGTGCGGCAGTCGGGATGCGAACTGGTCGTAGTTGTCGTAGAAATACTGGGCCAGGAAGAAATGGCGGTTGGCGTCGTAGTTGTCGGCCTTGATGCTGTATTTGGTGGTCTGCACGCCGCCCTGGGTGTTGACGGTCTTCGACTCGCTGTTCTGCTGGCTCACGAGCCCGGTGAGGGTAAGTTTGCCGAACTGGAGCTTGGTCTTGATACCGAAGAGGCTCGTACCGCCGCGTATCAGACTGGAGCCGGTGGTCATGCTCACATTACCGGCCTCGATGTTCTTGATGATCTCGTCTTCCTTCCCTTCATAGTTGAGTTTGAGGTTCTTGGAGTCGAAATCGAACGTCGCGTCGGTGTTGTAGGTCATGTTGAACTTCATCTTGTCGCCGACGGAGGCTGCGATGGTGGCCTGTATCTTCTGGTCGAAGTCGAAGAAGGTCTTGCGGCGCGACTTGAGGGACAGCGCGGGGTTGTCGGTCTTGTTGCTCTTGATGCCCATCGACACCTGGATGGAGCCCTGTGTGGTGAGACGCACGCCGCCGGGGCCGAACACCTTCTCGAGGGGGCCGAGCGAGAAATTCATGTCGAGGATGTTGAACGGCTCCTTGTCTTTCTGAAGGAAGCTCTCGGCGTTGCGCTGCTGGAAATACCCGAAGAGCTCGCGGCGTGTCATCATCTCGTTATACTGCTCGGGAGTGAGTGTATAAGGAGTAAGGATGTCGTTGTCGCCGAGCTTGGTGTGGATGTAATAGAGCTTTGTGGCGGGGTCGTAGACTATCTCGGTCTTGATGTTGGACGGATCGGAGAGGTCGGCCGCATACTCGCGTCCCACATAATCGTCATACTCAGTGGGGAGCGTGGGCGCCACCGGAGCCGGAAGCGCGAGGCTGTCGGGAAGGGCGGCAGTCGGATTGATGTCGGGTGTGAATGGAGGTGGCGGGGGCTTGAGCCGAGAGTTCTGCTGTTGCTGCGCCGTGACGGCGAGCGCCAGACAGCAGGCTACGAAAAGAGCCACCGCCGTGGTGACCGGCAGCCGCTTGAGTCCGAGATATGTGGCGAGATCGCGCAGGCAGTTCATTCAGAGCAACTTCAGGGCCTCTTTAATGGCCTTTTCCGTGCTCATGGCCGGGTCGGAGGCGAAAAGCTTCTTCAGCGCCTTCTGGCTCTGCTGCTGGGTGAAGCCGAGCATCACCAGGGCAGCCAGGGCGTCGTCGTAGGCCTCGCCGGCCACAGGAGCACTTGAAATAAACGCTCCTGCATCATCTTTTATTTTATCCTTCAGGTCTACAATTATTCTTTGCGCGGTCTTGGCGCCGACCCCCTTCACGGCCTTGAGGGCGGAGTCGTTGCCGGAGGCGATGGCCCCGCGGAGCTGGTCGGCGGTGAGGGCGGAGAGGATGAGCCGGGCCGTGTTGGGGCCTACGCCACTCACTCCTATAAGCAGGCGGAAGAGCTCCCGCCCCGTCTCCGTGAGGAATCCGTAGAGCAGATGGGCGTCCTCGCGGATGCTCTCGTGGATAAAGAGCTTTGCGGAGCCGGCCGCTCCGGAATTGAGGGCGCTGTAGTCGATGAGGGTGATGTTGATCTCATACCCTATCCCTCCGCAGTCTATCACGCAATAGGTGGGTGTGAGCTCGGCGATTTTGCCCGAGATATAGTAGATCATAACGGTTGTCGGTGTGAATTACGATGCAAAAGTAATCAAAATCCCGATATGGTCAAAGCTGACGGCGCCCATCACGGCCGGATGCAGGGGATTTTGCGGATAGGGAGTAAATAGCTAACTTTGCACCATGCAAGAGCAATATAACTCGCCGCTTCTGGAGAATGCGGTGACCGAACTATCGAAACTGCCGGGCATCGGACGCAAGACGGCGCTTCGCCTGGCCCTCCACCTTCTGCGTCGCGACGCCACGGAGGCTGAGGCGCTCGGCAACGCCATCATCGAGATGAGACGCGACATCCGCTATTGCCGCGTCTGCCACAACATCAGCGACGTCGAGACATGTGCCATCTGCTCCGACACACACCGCGACAGCGCCACGATCTGCGTGGTGGAGAACGTGAAGGACGTGATCACGATAGAGTCCACCCACAGCCACCGCGGGCGCTATCACGTGCTGGGCGGCCTCATCTCCCCCATCGAGGGCATAGGCCCGGGCGACCTGGCTATCGACTCGCTCGTGGAGAGGGTGGCTGCCGGCGACATCAACGAGGTGATCCTCGCCCTGAGCCCCACAATCGAGGGCGACACCACCAACTATTACATCTACAGGCGCCTGAAGGCCTATCCGGTGAAGATCACGATGCTTGCCCGCGGTCTGAGCATGGGCAACGAGCTGGAATATGCCGACGAGCTGACCCTCGGCCGCTCGATACAGGACAGGGTGCTTTTCTCAGACACGATAAGCGATGGAATGTAATCACCAGGCAAACGACATAAGGGCACTCGCCCTGCGGGCCGTGGAGCCGGGCGACGCGGCCCTGCTCTATGAGGTGGAGAACGACGCCGAGGCATGGGACGACGGCGACACGGTAGCCCCCTACTCCATGCATACCCTCGAGGAATACGCGCGCAGCTACAGGGCAGACCCTTTCGCCGACGGACAGCTAAGGCTGATCGCCATAGACACGAAGAGCGGCGAGCCGGCGG
>USHH01000014.1 GCA_900554345.1 uncultured Bacteroidales bacterium
AGGGCGATGAGGAGGAGGACGCCGTTGTCCTTGTCGGCCTTGCCGATGCCCCAGCGGGTGAAGAGGTCGGTGGCGAACTCCTCCACGGGGATGTCGCCCGTGGAGGGGACTATGGCCACGGCCATCTCGGCGGTGGTGTTCCGGCGGAGGTCGTATAGCTTTTCGTTGACCTGCCGGCGCTCTGAAGCCGACAGCACGTCGGAGGGGTCGGCCACGAACTCGCGGCGGTCGGCCACATTGGGGTTGGGGAGGTCGTCGGGGGAATAGACCCTGTAGCCGGCGCCCGTGGCGCCCGACGTCAGGAAGACGATGAGGCAGAGGAGAGTGATTATCTTTCTTGTCATATATATATTCGGAGGTTAAACGGTGATTATGTCTGAGGTCACACGGCGGGGAGGCTGTGGCCGTTGAGCTTTCGGAAGAGGTCGAGGGCATAGACGTCGGTCATGGCCGAGACATGGTCGAGCACGGCCTGCACCCTCGTGAAGCAGTCGGGGGAATTGACATCATACTGTCGGGGCACCTTCGCGAGGATCAGCTGGGAGAAATTGCGTTGCGGATGCATCACGGCCTGCATGAGCGTGTCGAGCAGGTATGTTATGATGCGGTTGCCGGCGATCTCCACGTCGACCACGCTGGGGGCGGTGTATATCTTCGACCAGGCGGCGCGGGAGCAGGCCTCGTAGGCGTCGCGCAGGCGGGGATGGATGTAGGCGGTGAGCGGGCCTTCGAGGGATCCGGCGAGGAGCAGCGGCTCGGCCTCGGCGAAGGCTCGCGCGCAGTCGCCTACGAGCTCGCCGATGACATTGCTGCGGAGATATCCCACCTGCTCGTTGGGGTCGGAGAGGTGGCCCATACCCCGGCGCAGACGGTCGCGGCGCTCGCCGTCGAAGAAACCGAGCAGGAGCGAGGTGGTCTCGTCGGGCGAGAGTATGGCGAGTCGGTGGGCGTCCTCGATGTCCATGATCTGATAGCAGATGTCGTCGGCGGCCTCCACGAGATATACGAGGGGATGGCGCGCGAAGCGTCCGGGGCATATTTCCGGCATTCCGAGCTCGCCGGCCACGCGACGGAAGAGTTCCTCCTCGGAAGAGAAATATCCGAACTTTCCCTTGTCGGAGGCGAGGCTTGAGTCGTGGGGATATTTCACGATAGAGGCCAGAGTGCTGTAGGTCATGGCGAAACCGCCCTCGCGTCGCCCCACGAACTGATGTGTGAGCACACGGAAAGAGTTGGCGTTGCCCTCGAAACTGGCCGCGTCGGCCCATTGGCGGTCGGAGAGGAGAGGCTTGAGCGCAAGGCCGTTGCCCTCGGTGAAATAAGTGGAGATGGTCTTCTCGCCCGAATGGCCGAAAGGGGGATTGCCGAGGTCGTGGCAGAGGCAGGCGGCGGCGACGATGTCGGGGATGTTGGCGAGGGCGTCGCGCGTCGGGGCGTCGTGATGGCGGTCGGAGAGGACGATGGCGGCCTCCTTGGCCATGCTGCGTCCCACCGAAGCCACCTCGAGGCTGTGGGTCAGGCGGTTGTGTACGAAGATGCTTCCCGGAAGAGGAAACACCTGGGTCTTGTTCTGGAGCCGCCGGAAGGGGGATGAGAATACGAGGCGGTCGTAGTCGCGCTGGAAATCGCTCCGGGTGTGGGTGCGCGGGTCATGGAAGCGCTCGAGCCCGAGGCGCTTGTCGGAGATCAGGCGCGGCCATTCCATAGCGGCGTCACCGCATTGCACGGCGGAAGGTATGTTGTCGTTGGTTTTCTGCATGGCTGACAATGGTGGCTCCGGAGGCGACGGGCCCCGCAAGCCGACACAAAGTTAACAAATAATTCCGACAATAATACTACTCGGGCAATCGTTATGATAAAAGATGAAACGGACCACGCTACAAATATATCGGATCATGCTTGCGGCGCTGTTGCTCCTTGGCACGGCGGCCACAGCCGCGGCGCGCCCCGGCGATAAGCTTCTCAACAGGCCGTATGCCGACCTGAAGCGGCTGCATCTGGGCTTCTCCGTGGGGATGCATTTCCAGGACCTGAGCTTCACCCACAACGGCTACGTTACGCTCGAGGGGGAGCAGTGGGTGGCGGAGGTGCCCGGCTTCTCGCCCGGCTTCTGCGTCAACGTGCTGGGCGCCCTGCGGCTCCACCGCTACTTCAACCTGCGTCTGAGCCCGGGGATGTATTTCGGCAGCAAGAACGTCACGATGATCGACTATACGGGGGGCGGGGAGCTGAAGCGGAAGCAGGACATCAAGAGCGCCTACGTGGCCGTGCCTCTCGACCTCAAGATCTCCGGCGAGCGACTGGGCAACTGCCGTCCCTACGCCACAGTGGGAGCGATGGCCACCTTCGACGTGAGCAAGAAGCGGAGCGAGCCGCTGATGTTCAAGTCGGCCGACGCCTATCTGACAGTGGGCTTCGGCGTGGACTTCTACCTGCCGTTTTTCAAGCTCAACCCGGAGATCAAGTTCTGTTTCGGCCTGACCGACATCCTGCGCCACGACAGGCCGGACCTGGAAGACGACCCGGAGACCTTCAAGATGACGCAGAGCCTTCAGAAAGTGAAGTCAAACATGGTGGTGCTCACCTTTTATTTCGAATAGCCGGTGGATATCATTAAGAGATCAACGGGAGCATGGCGCGCGATAGCCTGTCTGCTCGCAGCCGCGTTCTGTATGGCGACGGAGGTCCGCGCCCAGAACGACGTGCAGTTTACCCAATACTGGGCGATGCCCACCTATTATAATCCGGCGGCCACCGGCTCTACCGACTATCTCCGCATACGTGGCGGGGCGAGACTCCAGTGGGTTGGCATCGACAACGCCCCGACGAGCTTCATGGCCCTGGCCGACTCGCCGCTGCGGCTGATGAAGAAGAAGATAGGCGTGGGCGTGGTGTTCGGACAGGAAAGCCTCGGCCTCTTCTCCAACCTCACGGTCAACGCGCAGGGAAGCTTCAAGTTCAAGCTTCTGAAAGGAGAGATGAGCGCCGGCATCGAGGTGGGCTACTTCAACACCTCGTTCAAAGGCACCGACGTCTATATCCCCGACGGCGACGACTATCACGACCCCTCCGACCCGGCCATCCCCAAGCAGGACCTCACCGGGGGCGCCCTCGACATCTCGCTGGGCATCCATTATACACATAAGTATTTCTACGCCGGGCTGTCGTGCCTGCATCTCACTCAGCCCACCGTCACCATGACCCTCGAGGGGAGCGAATCGACCGAATCGCAGGAATACCAGACGGCCCTGCGGCGCATGGTATATTTCACTGCAGGCTGCAATATACAGCTTAAAAACACGTTATTTGAATTGCAGCCCTCCATGTTGCTTAAGTCAGACCTCAAGCTCTTCTCAGGAGAGCTCACAGTGAGGGCCGTCTACAATAAATTCCTCTCTTTCGGCCTGGGCTACAGATGGAAAGACGCCGTCAGCGTCATGGTGGGAGCTGAATTCAAGAATTTCTTCCTCGGCTATGCCTACGACTATCCGGTGTCGGCGATATCGAAGGCTTCTTCGGGAAGCCACGAGATAGTGGCGGGCTACCGCATGAAACTTGACTTTTCGGGAAAAAACAAAAACAAACACCGTTCCATTCGGATAATGTAGCGATAATGAAAATGATGAACATATCAAACCATAGAAAACAAAACGCCATCCCCCTCAAGGGGCTTACAGTGGCATTGCCGGCGGCAGGAATCGCGGTGGTGATGGCATCCTGCATGTCGCTGCGGGGCTCTTCGTCGGGTGGTGAGGTGACAGGTGTCGGGGGCTCCTCGATGGCTGAGCCCACACCCTACGGCATGGTGCTCATCGACCGTGGCGCCTACGCCATGGGTCCGTCGAAAAACGACAGCGCGGCAGGGATACGCGCCGACGCCAAGCCGGTGTCGGTCGACGCTTTCTGGATGGACGAGACAGAAATCACCAACTCCAAATACAAGCAGTTCGTGTTCTGGGTCAGGGATTCCATTATCCGCGAGCGCCTCGCCGACCCGGCCTACGGCGGCAACGAGGCCTTCAAGATAGAGGAAGACAAGGAGGGCAACCCCGTGAAGCCCTACCTCAACTGGAACAAGGCCATACCCTGGCGCAACGCCAATGAAGACGAGCAGAGGGCCATCGAGAGCGTCTACCGCACCAATCCCATCACCGGTCGCCGCGAGCTCGACCCCACCCAGCTCAATTACGTCTACGAGATCTACAACCACACCGCGGCCGCCAGACGCAAGAACCGCCTCGACCCGACGCGCCGCGAATACAACACCGACATACCCGTCTCCGACGAGCTGCCGGTCATATCGAAAGACACGGCCTACTTCACCGACGACGGAGAGATCGTGAGGGAGACCATCTCGCGGCCGCTTACCGGCGACTACGACTTCCTCAACACATACATCGTGAACGTCTATCCCGACACCACGGCATGGATCAACGATTTCGACAACGCCTACAACGAGCCATACACCCGCATGTATTTCTCCCACGCCGGCTACAACGACTATCCCGTGGTGGGCGTGAGCTGGGAGCAGGCCAACGCCTTCTCCAACTGGCGCACGGAATACCTGCGCCGTTCCCTTGGCCGCGAGGGTGTCTTCATCGAGCCCTACCGTCTGCCGACAGAGGCTGAATGGGAATACGCGGCGCGTGCCGGCAACAGCGAGACGCCCTATCCCTGGGAGGAGATCCTGCCGATGGACGAGCGCGGCTGCTTCTACGCCAACTTCAAGCCCATGGAGGGCGACTACGTGCGCGACGGCCACGTGATCACCTCGCCGGTGGGCACCTTCAAGGCCAACGACTTCGGCCTCTTCGACATGGCGGGCAACGTCAGCGAATGGACGTCGACCGCCTATGCCGAGAGCCTCAACCGCCTCACCTCCGACATCAATCCGGAATACCGCTACGATGCCGCCAAGGAAGACCCTTACAAGATGAAGCGCAAGATAGTGCGCGGCGGTTCCTGGAAGGATGTGGCGCAGAACATACGCTCCGACCTCAGGATGTGGGAGTATCAGAACGAGCAGCGCAGCTATATCGGCTTCCGCAACGTGCGGTCGCAGATAGGCTTCGCTAAAGGCACACAGAAAAAGAAAAACAAATAGCAACAACTCCGCAAGATGGTAAAGATTAGAAAATACGCCAACGGCATCGAACGCTTCCTTCACGGCCAGAAGGGCCAGCGGTTTTTCAATTTCGCCTATTCGATAGGCGCGGCGATAGTGATCTGGGGCGCTCTGTTCAAGATCCTCCACCTGCCGGGGGGCAGCACGCTGCTCTGCATCGGCATGGGCACGGAGATTGCTATGTTCATACTCACGGCCTTCGACCGTCCCCCCAAGGAATACGCGTGGGAGGATGTGTTTCCGGTGCTCGACAGCCGCGATCCCGACGACCGTCCCGACTTCCATGGGGGAGGCGGAGTGGTAGTGGCCGGACTTCCCGGGGGTAGCCGCGATACGGCGGTGGCGGAGGCCAAGGCCTCGGCAGGACTTCCGCAGAGCGTGACGCTCGATGAAGGCGACGCGCTGTCGCTCCATGAGAGCATACAGCGCATGTCGCAGGCCGCCGAGCAGCTGTCGCAGATGGCAGGGCTTACGGAGGCCACCCAGCGCTATCTCCAGCAGATGGAGGCCATATCGGGCCAGATGGAGGTGCTCGCGGAGACTACGCAGCGTCTCAACGGCGTCTCGTCGGTGCTCCTCCAGTCGTATGAGGCCATCACGGGGAGCTCCGACCGCATATCGCAGAGCGCCGTGGGCTACGTAGACCAGATGGAGGACCTCAACCGCAATATCGCCGGCCTCAACACGATATATGAGATCCAGCTCAAGGGCGTGGCAGGCCAGCTCGAGAGCATCGACCGCGTGAACCGCGGCCTCAAGGATATCCGCGACATGTATGAGAAATCGGCCGCCGAGTCGTCGCATTACTGCGAGGAGACGGAGAAGATGGCCCGCTACATGAAGCAGCTCAATCGGGTCTACGAGAAGATGATCACCGCCATGACCATCAATATGGCCAACCCCATGATGGGCGGCATGCCCGGTGGCGAGGCTCCGGCCAACCCGTTTGCGGCCGACAATGAGAAATAAGATGCCCGGCATCATCATGATAGAAGAGATTTAATATGGCTGGAGGAAGTAATAATGTGGCGCGCATGTCTCCGCGCCAGAGGATGATCAATCTGATGTATATCGTCCTCACCGCCATGCTTGCCCTGAATGTGTCGAGCGATGTGCTCAACGGATTCAATCAGGTGCAGGACGGGTTGCTGCGCACCAATCTCAACATGTCGGCCAAGAATGACGTTCAGTTCCGCTATCTGAGCGAGCTCTATGAGAAGAATCCGACAAAGGCGAGACCGTGGTATGAGAAGGGCGCCGAGCTGCATTCCCGCTCCGCGGCGCTCTACAGCAGGATCGACTCGCTCAAGACGGCCATCGCGCGCCAGGCCGACGGCCCGAAGGGAGACTTCCATAATCTGGTGAACCTCGACGACCTCGAGGCCGCTTCCGTCACGATGCTCAACCCGGCTTCCAACCAGGGACGGCGGCTCCACGGGGAGATCGACGCCTACCGTGAGTATGTGGCGGCGTTGATTCCCGACACCGTGAAGCGCAAGGCCGTGATGGATATGCTCTCGACCACCGTGCGCAACAAGCCCGGCACCGTGGGCCCCCCAAAGTGGGAGGAGCGCATGTTTGACAATATGCCGGCCGTGGCCGCAGTCACCATCCTCACCAAGCTTCAGAACGACATACGCCAGGCGGAGTCGGAGGCCCTCACCAACCTCATCACCAGCGTCGACATCGGCGACGTTCGCGTCAACGAGCTCAACGCCTACGTGATCCCCAACTCCAATATGGTGATGCGCGGCGGCAGATACAGCGCCGACATCGTGCTGGCCGCCATCGACACCACGCAGCGTCCCGACATCTACGTCAACGGGTCGCGTATCCCCGGCGGGGTCTATGAGTTCGTGGCCGGCTCGGTGGGCCAGCATGAGTATTCCGGATATATCGAGGTGGCCCGCGGCGACGGCACGCTCGACCGCCGGCCGTTTTCGGCGAGCTATACGGTGATGGAGCCTATGGCCACCATATCGCCGACGATGATGAACGTGCTCTACGCCGGCATAGCCAACCCCATCAGCATCTCCGTGCCCGGAGTGCCGATGAATGCGGTGCAGGCCACGATGACCAACGGCACGCTCACGCGTCAGGGAGACACATGGGTGGCCCATCCGGGCAAAGTCGGCTCCGAGGCCGTGATCTCGGTATCGGCAACGATGGACGGACGCTCGCAGCAGGTAGGATCGATGACCTTCCGCGTGCGCAAGCTTCCCGATCCGTCGCCCTATATCGCCATCCGCGATGCGCAGGGCAATCCTGTGCACTACAAGGGCTCGCCCAAGCGCATCTCCAAGGCGTCGCTGATGGAGGCCGAGGGGGTTGGAGCCGCCATCGACGACGATATCCTCAATGTGACTTATACGGTGGTGTCGTTCTCCACGGTGTTCTTCGACTCCATGGGCAACGCCATCCCGGAGGTGAGCGACGGACCGCGGTTCTCCGCTCGCCAGAAGGAGCAGTTCCGGCGCCTGAAGCCCGGCAAGAGCTTCTTCATCTCCGATGTCAAGGCGAAGGGTCCCGACGGCATCACACGCGACATTTCCCCCATACAGGTATCGCTCAATTAGCGGCCTGAATATCAACACAGAATCATATCGCATCAATGAAAATACACAGCACACTACTCACCCTGACGCTAATCGCGCTGACAGCGGCAGGCGCGTCGGCTCAGGTTGAGAACGCCGGAGGCGTAAGGAAGCGCACGGCCAAAGACAAGAAGCAGACGGCGGTTAACGCCGGCGTCACCCAGCGCATGCAGGGCTTCTACGAGGCCAGGGAGCCGCATGACGCCGATCTTGCATATATGCGCCAGATCTACCGTCAGCTCGACCTTACCAAGGATGCCAATACTCCTCTTTATTTCCCTGAGGATGTGGTCGACGGTCAGGAAAACCTGTTCCGCATCATATTGCGCAATGTGGTCGACGGCCGCATACCCGCCTATGAGTATCTCGACGGGCGTGAGGTCTTCTCCGACCAGTATAAGGTGAATGTCGGCGAGATGCTCGACCGCTTCGGCATCTACGCTCAGGCGGCCAAGGGCTCCACGGAGAAGAATCCGCGATATGTCATCGAGGAGGCCGACGTGCCGACGGGCCAGGTGCTCAACTATTACATCATCGAGAAATGGGAGTTTGACCGTCGCAGCAATCAGATGAAGACACGCGTGGAGGCCATCTGTCCGGTGCTCAACCGTTCCGGCGACTTCGGCGGCGAGGCGCGCTATCCGATGTTCTGGGTGAAATTCGACGCTCTCCGTCCCTACCTCTCGCAGCAGTATGTCTTCCTCAACGACGACAACAACCTGCCGCAGTATAGCCTCGACGACTATTTCAACCTCGGGATGTATGACGGCGAGATCTACAAGACGCGCAACCTTCGCAATCTGTCGATGGCGCAGATGTATCCCGACCCCGACGACATGAAGCATGCCCAGGACAGCATCGACAACCGACTGCGCACCTACGGGAAGAACCTCTACGTGCCCACGCGCGAGGAGTTCCTGGCCATGAAGGAGCAGGAGGAGGCGGCAGCCGCCGCTCTGGCTGCCGGCGACTCGATTCCGGAGCGCACGGTGGTCGACACCTCGTCGAAGTCGCGCCGCGAATCGGCAAAGAAGCGCACCTCCACGAAGAAGCGCGCCAAGAAAGCAAAGGTGAAGAACTCAAGCTCAAGCTCGGAAGGCAACAGCAACGCCGCCAAATCGGTGCGCCGTCGCCGCCGCTGACATATCAGGACAATACATAGGCACGGCTCTTGTGATTTAATCGTCGGAAGAGCTGTGCGTTTTTCTTTTTAATACCTTATCGCCAATGAACAAGACTTTACTATCTTTAGGCGTGATGTGCCTTGCGGGCATATCGTCGCTTCCGGCAGCGACCCTCACGCCGGAGCAGGCGCTCCGTCGAGCGCTCTCCGACAGCCGGGCCAGAGTCGGTGCATCCATGCCGGCGAACGGCTATCAGCTCGCCTATACGGCGCCTGCGGAGACATCGGTGCCGGCTCTCTATGTGTTCAACAATCAGTCGGCTCCGGGCTTTGTGGTCGTAAGCGCCGACGACCGCTTCGCCCCTCTGCTGGGAATGAGCCTTCAGGGCTCTTTCGACATCAACAGGGCTCCCTCCAATCTGCTGTGGTGGCTTCAGGAATACCGCAATGAGATTTCCGCAGCTATGGCTGCTCCGTCTCCAATGCGCAGGCTTATTCCCGAGAACGAGTCGGAAAACGAGGATTTTCCAGCCATCGAGCCACTCATGGCTACCCAATGGAACCAAGGGACACCCTACAACGACCTATGTCCGTCGGATGGTGGTGGAAAATGTGTCACCGGCTGTGTGGCCACGGCGATGGCCCAGGTAATGAGGTATCATTCATGGCCGCAGCAAGGCATCGGCGAAATCAGCTATCAGACCGGCAGCGGTATAGACGTGAGCTGTGATTTCTCATCCGTCATGTTTGACTGGGACAATATGATAGCTAACTATGATGCGCGGCAATACACACCTGAAGAGGCTTCCGCAGTGGCCAACCTTATGTTTGCGGCCGGCGCGTCAGTCAAAATGGGCTATACTTCATACGAGAGCGGCGCGTATAGCGAGAACATCACCAACGGCCTTGTGACATATCTTGGATATGACAGCAACGCGTCGCTGGTGAAGCGTAACCTCTACGGATATGAGGCATGGAAGGAACTGGTGTATTCGGAGATCGCTGCGCGACGGCCGGTGGTCTATGGAGGCAGCTCCGATGCAGGAGGCCATCAGTTTGTGTGCGACGGTTATTCCGGCAACGGATATTTCCATATCAACTGGGGCTGGGGTGGATATTATGACGGCAATTTCCTTCTTTCCGCCCTTGACCCGTCGGGACAGGGTATAGGTGGCAGCGGCAGCAACTACAATTCCGGACAGTCGGCTGTTATTGCCGTGGGACGACCGGGAGAAGTCGACCGCGACGCCATCGTGCCGCTGTTCGGCAACGAGGGATTTTTCCTTGAGGAGATGAACGGAGACGTCCTTACCTTCGGTTTCGGTTTTGCGGTCTTCAATTATTCCGGCTTCGAGCTCAATGGCTATATGGGCGTGAAGATTGTCGGGGCCGGCGGCGAGACGGATTATGTCGAGGGCCCCTCCATCATGTTTACTCCCGTCACCGACGACGGACGCGTCTCCGGAATCGGAAGCTATTCCCTGTATGCGCCTCTTGACGGTTATGTTTCCGGTCGGTATGTGCTGACTCCCGCATTCAAAATGGATGGTGAGGATAAATGGTATGACATCAAGGTCGAGGCCACTTATCCCCAGAGTGTCATCATGGAGGTGGGTGAAGACGGCTCCCGTACATTCTCCCGGGGCATGGCAGCTGCATTGCCTACGCTTAAGGTAACCTCGATGTCGTTTTCAGAGCAGAGGCTCCTGCCGTCGATGCATGTGAATATGTATATGGATCTTGAGAATGGAGAAGAGGAATATGAGGGGGGCGTGAGCCTGCTGTGTAAGAGGAAAGATACGTCGGATGAACCGTTTGTGCAGTCGTTCTACAGCCGTGTCGCTCCCGGGGGCAGCGGCACATATTATATCGGAATCGACATGCCGGCGACCGACGGAGTCTATGATTTCTGGTTTGTAGACTATGATTCCAACGTGATGAGTCAGACATTTACATATAATGTTGGAGAGGGAGGTCCGGTTACCCCGAGGTCTATTTCATTGTCGCCTGAGACATTGTCGTTGACAATAGGAGATACAGCTGAGCTGACCGCAACGGTGGAGCCTGCTGATGCTGAAACGTCGCTTACATGGACATCCGTAGCACCGGATGTGGCATCTGTGAATGAAGCAGGAGTGGTGACGGCTCATCAGAGTGGACAGACTGACATAATCGTAGTTACGGATAACGGTTTGTCGGCATCATGCCAGGTGACCGTATCTGCACTTGTGACATCAATCGAGCTTAATCCGGCATCGATTGAGGGTCACCTCTATGATACCTTCTCGATAGAGGCAACGGTATCGCCGGATAATGCCACGGATCCACGACTTGAATGGAGCAGCAGTAATCCGGAAATTGCCACGGTCACTGATTACGGGTTTGTGAATCTTCTTGCCGTAGGCGATGCCATGATCACGGTCACTGCCCTCGATGGCAGTGGAGTTACTGCCACATGCAACGTTACTGTCTTGCCTATTCTGCCGGAGTATGTGGATGTCTATCCATCGTCGGCTGAAGGTGTAAGGGGCGAGACACTGCAGCTCACGGCCAATGTCTATCCCGAGAATACCACAGATAAGACGGTGACTTGGAGTAGCGACAGTCCTGAAGTAGCAGTTGTGGATGCCAACGGTCTTGTAGAGATGCTGACTCCGGGTGAAGCCGTGGTGACAGCAACCGTCGGTGATGTTGTCGGCGAGTGCCGCATTACAGTCAATCCCGTATTTGTAGAGCAGATATTGCTGACGCCAGAGTTTGTGGAGGCGGTTGAGGGCACTGAGATTACGCTGATGGCGGAGGTAATCCCTATCGATGCCGACAACACCACATTGGAGTGGAGCAGCGACAACGAGGCTGTCGCCACAGTAAGTCAGGAAGGGGTAGTCAATATCCTTGCCCCTGGTGAAGCTATTGTCACCGCGGCTGCGACCGATGGTAGTCTTGTTAAAGGACAGTCGGTAGTGACCGGAATATCCGGTGTCGACCATCTCTTTTGTGATGATGCGTCCTGGAGTCTCTACGACCTTGCCGGTCGTGTGTTGAAGATGAATGCTGCCCGAGAGGATCTGGATAGTCTGCTCCCCGGGGTATACGTCCTTCGCAATGAGACGAGAATGGTGAAGATCAATATCCGCTGATCATTCATATACGGGAGAGGACTTCCTCAAGCGACTCATCGGCTCCGAGACCCATGCGGTGTCGGAGCCGTTGTCTGTTTTTCTTGATGGAGTCCGGCTGGATCATAAGCATCCGGGCAATCTGCTTGCTCTGCATTCCGATGCGGATATATGAGGCGAGGCGCACGTCGCCCTCCGAGAGCCCCGGATAGAGGCGCCTTAACTCGCGGCTGAAATCCGGGTTGGTGCGGTCGAAGACCACGCTGAATGAATCCCGTTCCTGCTTGCCGCTGAGGTGTATCTTCACCAGCTGCTCGATCTGCTGCCGCTCCTGATGTCCGAGTTTACTCTCCTTCTCCATTGTCTCTATGTCATGAAGCACGGCATCAAGCACATTGTCCTTTTCCTTCATGATGGCGGCCGACGACACAAGCTGTCTCCGCTCCTTTTCGAGATCAAGCTGATAGTTGGCGATCTGCATCTTATGGTTATGCCACCGATGCATCAGAAACATCCATCCTACAAGCACCACACTCAGCATCCCGAGCACCCCGACGGCGGCAAGCAGCCGCTGTGTCTGGGTCTTGTGTCTCAGGTCATCCTCGTATTTCATTATCTGAGCACGGTTCTCGAGATTTCGGATCTCCATGGCTGTGCGGCTCGAGAGCAGCGTTTCCTGATCTGCGTTTAAGCGTCGGCGCGTACTCAGGGCCTCCATGCCCTTGCCGAGCCTTTCCTGCGCCCGGGCGAGTATGCCGGCAGCCTTCACCCTCAGGGCGGTGTCTCCGCCGTCTCCTATTGAGTCGATGGCTTCGGAGGCATATCTCCCCGCTTCCATAGTCTTGCCTTTGGCGAGATACATGGCCGCCATATCTGTCAGCACTTCCTGAAATCTGTGGGCTCTCTTCGGCTGTCTGAGCGAGCGCCGGTAGGCATCGAGGAGGTCGGTGGAATCTCCCTGTATCGTGTAGGCCACGCTTAGGAATGAGGTATAGAAATCTGAATCGGAAATCGCTACAGGGTCGTGGCGCAGCATGTCGATGATCGCGTCCGATTCCTTTATGCGCCCCATCTTATGAAGCAGCGAGGCGTTGTTGAGACTTGTCTTTACATGATAGTCAGACGCTCCTGCCGACTGATATAGACTGTCGGCTGCCAGATAATATGCTAACGCACTGTCCAGGTCGCCAGTCTCCTGGATTATGTGCCCGATATCGAGTTTTGCTGTGGCGAGCATCAACCGGTCGTCTGAGCGCTGTGTGAAGCTTTCTACATCCTTGAGCACGCTATAATAGTTGATGATTGAGCCGGGGCTGAACACTGTTGCGAGATAACGGAATCGCATCGCGTCGTATGGATAGGCGGATGAGTCGGAAATCGCGATGGCACGCTTCAGGTGGGCTCTCGCTGTCGGGAGGTTGTGCCGCTTGTTCTCAAGCCTTCCTTTCCAGTAGTGATACCGGGCCCGAAGCTGGTTGGAAGAATGGTTTCGAGAGGCCATGGCTCCAAGGCCGTCGGCAAGTGCCAGCAGGGAGTCTATCGGCATTGCATCCATATAGCCGTGCTCGAGAGCCAGCATGATGGAGTCGGACTGCGGCTCAATGGCACTCCACCGGAAGATGTCGGATATGGGCTCACGGTGAGAGCATGCCGCGAGGAGAAATGCCATTAGTGGGATTAAAAAACGCTTCATGCTGCGAATTTAATGCATTTTTCCGACAATTACCCCATAAAGAGAGTACTGTACCCCTGTTGTACCCCCATATTATTTGCCCTTTGTGTCACTTCGACCATAAATTTGCGCAACCAAATTTTTATGGATATGAAGAGATTTCTACAAATCACAGTGATCATGCTGACCTGCTTGCTGGCGGTCGGCATGGCGGCAATGACCGGCGAAGTCATTGCAAAGACAACCGACGGGCCGCGACACCGCACGCTGTCTGAGGCAAAGGGTCGCGGCATCCAGGATGCCATGGTAGTCGATAAGACGGTCAGGAATATCGATGGCCGGCCGGAGATGGATTCGTCCGCACGTGAAAGACTTGCGGAGCCGGCCGAGGGGGATGAACATCCGGAAGGGGCAGTGAAACTGACCTTCAAGGTAGAGGATGAGACGCCCGAGGGGTTCTATTATGATCCCGATAAAGTATACGTAGTGAGAAGGAGCAGCATCCTTGATGAAGCCACCTATTACTATGCATATTATTGTGACTCATTCTATCATCCGGAGGGATGGTGGGGCTGCTATGTGGATGAGCCCGGTGTCTACGATGTGTATCTGGTCGGGCAAAGGGTTTATCCGCCATTGCCTGGATCTGAAGACAATGAGACTTCAGATTACCTCATCGTGAAAGAGGATATGATGATTGACAGAGACCAGACCATCACCTTCCGGCAGTCGGATGCAAAAAACGTCATCACTGCCCATACTACCGACAGGGAGGGCAAACCTTTTCCGGCGGAAAACATAGAAGGGAAATTTCATGTGTCAGCTACTGCCCGCTTATTCGTAGACGATGCTTCCTTCGGCAAGGAGTATGTCACTAATAACAGCCATGACTATCTCCTCTATGTCAATGATCTCTCCGACAGATGGATTTTTGCGTATATCAGCATGGTCTGTGAGGAAGATGGCGCATACGCCACATTGGTGAAAAAGCGTGGGCCATTTACGGAGAGCAGCGATTTCACCAATAATCCGGCGGATTACCGGAAAACAGAAGTCAGATTTGATAAGACGTTGGCGGATGATCCGGAAAGCGGGCTTGATTTCATTGCCTTCTTTACATGGCAGGGACTTGAATGGGGAGAAAGCATAGAGTCGAAAAAGCCCGGAGGCTACCGCATGGGTGATGTGGTGCCGGTCTACTATAATGCAAAGGCAAGCGATCTGTCGGTGGATCAGGGCATAGACATGATGTTTCATCCGGGCATCATAACCGACAAATATATCGACTTTTACTTTGACAACGGCGAGCCGTATTATGAGTATGTGAAAGCCAGGGGACCGGTGATGTGGATCGACGGAAAGGATGATATCATATGTCCGCCTGATTATGGATTGGAGATCGGCTTCATGAGCTTGATGCTGCCGATACAGTCGGTGTTCAGCTATAGGCTTGAAGAGCTGTCGCTATTCAGTCTGGCGCCGGTGATACGTGCCTCCGTGGTGGCATATGAGGAAAGCGGCGAGCGGGAAGCAGATAAAAGAAACATATTGGAAGTATATCCGTCGCCCTATTATCCGTCGCACTCAAGTCGTGTGCTGTCATCGATGACGAGGATGAAATACAATGGAGAAACGGTATCAGACTGGAGCGACAGCTTCGATATCATGGAATGGTGTCAGGCGGAGAATCATGAATGGGGCATGTATGACATTGATCTTAGGACAGTATATAATGAAAGAGGGGTCGAACCGTTGCATTCCACGGTGTCACTGCATTTTGAAATAGGCGATGACTATCTGTCATTACCGGAAGTGCCGCTCTATCAGCTGCGTGGCGCCGATGGCCGTCTGACGGGGAACGCCGACAGGGACACCCGCCTTATATTTCAGGTAGACGAAGAGGCGGCCGCAGTGAATGTAATAGCGATATCGGCCGATGGCACAGAATATCCGTTGGAAATGGAAAGGAAGGTAAATGAAGTGAGCGCCTTCGACATCTATGATGTGGAGGAAGAATATTATGAAGCCTTGTTTGCAGGGTTTGCCGGAGGCGAGGGTGTCTATGACCTGCGGTTTATATGCGAGGGACTCCATGGGGAAACGTGTGTACAGACCATCGAGAAGGCATTCAGTTTCACTAATGGTTCCGGTGTGGCATCAATGGATGGAGAGCGTCTGGGAGTGATGGTGTCAGGCCGAGACATCATCGCTCCGGAAGGAGCCGTGATATTCGATGCCGCCGGACAGCGCTGTGGTTCGCGTGGACTCTCGGCCGGTGTCTATATAGTGCGTCTCGGCGCATCCGCCGTGAAGGTGCTGGTTAAGTGACATCTGGTTATTCTGTAGGAAGGACTGTCGGTTTTCGCCGGGCGGACGCTTTGAAAAACGTTCCTACAGTCTGAACTATAAACGTTTACAGGAAGAGGCTGCGTCAGCGATGACGCGGCCTTTTTTGTCATGGCCGTGGAAAGAGGAGGTATGCGGCGCGGCCCCCGAGGGCGGTGTAGCGGTAGGCGAGACGCAGCTTGAGGCGTTGCCATGGTGTGACGACAGGCTTCGCCAGGGTCTTATGTAGGAGCTCATGGGCATAGTCGGGATGACCCTCGCGGCGGTAAAAGGCCGCCAGGATGATGCGCCGGTAGTCTGTAAGCAGACGGTAGTATTCATTGTCGGGGCGGTTGGAGGCGAGGATGCTGTGCTCTGCCGCGTCGAGGGCCCTTTCCCATACGCCATGCCTGCTGGAGAATGAAGTGCCGGTGATCGATTCCTCCTGTGCGTAGACGTCCACCAATGTCTCGTCGAGCCCTGTCGTGACAGGGGAGGGGAGGAGAAGGCGTATGCCGAGCTCCCAGTCGTCCCAGCCGCGCAGCGTCGCGTTCCAGCCACCAACGCCCCGCATATAGTCGGTGCGGCTCATGTAGAAGATGGTGGAGAGGAGTGAGTGGAGCAGCTGGCAATGCAGTCGTCCGGTGCGTGTGAAATGGAAACTGCCTGACGAGCCGTTGGCTAAGTGATATGCACCGCGCCAGTAGACGAGCTGAGTGTCCGGAGAACTTTCAAAAGCCTTCATGGCTTTCGTGATGAGTTGCGGACGCATCGTATCGTCGGAGTCGAAAAAGAGGATGTAGGGGGCAGTAGCGGCCGCCAGTCCGCGGTTGCGTGCGGCCGCTGCGCCTGGAGTTGGTTCGGTGAGCACCTTGACAGTAAAATCGTCGGCGGCATGCTTGTCGGCCCAGCTTCGGGCTATCGCCGGCGTGTTGTCGGTGGAACCGTTGTCTACGACTATCAGTTCTATTGGTCGGTATGACTGTGCTGCCACGGAGTCAAGGGCTCTGGGCAACAGCCGCTCGCGGTCTTTCACCGGTACCACCACCGTCACTTTTTCCTTCATCACTGTCATCAAATCAGAGTCGTGGGTATCGGAATATGAATGTGTGAATGCCGCGACTCAGATGCAAAATTAGGTAGAAATCGCGAATATTGAAAATCTTTCGGGAAAATGGCATCGACATTTTGTCATTACGGAAGATTCATGCTATATTTGTGGAAATTTTATTAGGCTATGGAGCAAGACAATACATATATCCGTTTTGACTGGGCAATGAAACACATGCTCAGGGACAAGGCAAACTTCGGAATTATGGAGGGCCTGATTTCCGTGCTTCTCGGAGAAGACGTGAAGATCGTCGAGCTCCTTGAGAGCGAGTCGAACCAGAAGTCGGAAGATGACAAGTTCAACCGGGTGGACATCAAGGCCAAGAACAGCAAGGGCCATCTGATCATCGTGGAGGTGCAGCTCACGAGGCAGCTGTACTATCTGCAGAGGATACTCTACGGCACCTGCAAGGCAATCACGGAGCACATCAATATCGGGGAGAAGTACGACCAGGTGAAGAAGGTGTATTCAATCAGCATACTTTATTGCGACTACGGCCGTGGTGACGACTATGTCTACCACGGAGAGACCCGCTTCAAGGGCATCCATACCGGAAACGACCTGCTTGTCAGTACAAAGGAGGAGGGAGTGATAGTGCCGCATCTTCCTCGTGAGGTATTCCCGGAGTATTACCTAGTGCGCGTCAATGTCTACGACAAGATACCGGAGACCCCGCTCGACGAATGGATTGAATACCTCAAGACCGGCAAGGTGAAGGAGGACACACGCACTCCCGGACTGCAGGAGGTCAAGGAAAAGCTACGGTATCTGTCGATGTCGGCCAAGGAGCGCCGTGCATACGACGAGCACATGGACAATATCATGGTGCAGAACGATGTGCTTGACACGGCAAGAGACGAAGGTCTGGCAGAAGGACTTCAGCAGGGACTTGAGCAGGGACTTCGGCAGGGACTTCGGCAGGGACTTGAGCAGGGACTTGAGCAAGGGCGCGCCGAGGGCGTGGCAAGCGTTGTCAAAAACCTGATCCGGTCAGGCATGGACGTAGACGTGGTCAGCGCCGCTACAGGCTTATCTGCTCAGGAAATCGATATAATAAGCAAGTCGATGAGGTGATTGCAAAATCAGGTAAAAATCGTGAATAATGAAAGAGAGGCTTCCGGTTGACGGAGGCCTCTCTTTGCAGCTGGTGGCGCCTTATGGCCGTTTTCGTGCCGTTATCTCAGGATCTTGCGGGTGACGCTTCCGGTTCTCACGATGTAGAGGCCGGGGGTCAGCGAGCCGACGTATTCACGGTCGGCATTCTTCTTCAGCAGCAGTCCTTCGGGGGAGTAGACGTCGATTGTCTCGGCTCCGGCGAAAATCATTTCCACCGATGAGCCGATGCAGGTCACGTCGGCATATCCGGACACCCCCGACCCGTCGTTGGCGGTTGCCGTTATTCTGGCGGTTCCAGAGGCTAAGCCCTCCACATAGCCGCCGGCGGTCACTGTCGCTACCGACGTGTCGGAGCTCGCCCATGTCAGCTCTTTGTTGTCGGCGTTGGCGGGGAGCACGGTAGCGGTGAGCTGCACACCGGTGCCTTCGGTTATCTCCGCCGACCGGGGTGTGATGTCAATCTGCTCCACAGGCACAGGAGCCACGATTACGGTGACGTCGCATGTAGCCCTCACATTGCCGTTGCGGGCTGTGATTACGGCATGCCCTTCAGCAATGAGGGTCACCTTGCCGTTGGCGTCTACAGTCGCCACTGCCTGATTGTCGCTGCCCCAGAGTATTGTCTTGTCGGTGGCGTTGCCGGGTGTCACGGTGGCTGTGATGGTGAATGTCTCCCCTTCATAACCTTCGTAGCTTGTCGGGTCAAGTGTGATACCTGTTACGTCCACTATCTCCGGCTCTTTCTCCTTGACGGTGACGGTTGCGGAACCTGTCTTGCCGTTGTTGGCGGTTGCCGTGATCGTCACGGTACCGACAGCCTTCGCCGTCACCTTGCCGTTGGCGTCGACGG
>USHH01000015.1 GCA_900554345.1 uncultured Bacteroidales bacterium
GTGAAACGTCCGCCTGCCAATATGGCACGGATCATCATCATTTTTCCGCCTATATAATCTGGAGCAAGACATGCGTGAAAATGAGCGGTGTGGTCAAGATTGAAGAACTCTAAAGTCCTCAGTGCGCTTGACGCAATCTGTTCCTTTGGGATGTCAATGATTTTGGGGACACCTGTGGAACCGGAGGTGCGACACCTTAGATATGGGCAATCAGATGCCCATTCGTCATATAATTCCTTCCAAGTCATTCCCTCCAGTCCAAATTGTCGAGCTGCTGCCTGTTCAGTGTCAATTCGGGATTATAGCTCAGTTTGTCACCTTCTAAATAGATGGGAGCGTCGAGATTGTTGGTGAACAACGCCCCCGTACCGAGACCCTGGGGCATTTTGTTGTCGAGTGTGGCAGTCCATTGCGCCAGAGCGTTCAGTCCGATGTTGGATTCAAGCGAGGAGGTTATCCACCAGCCTATATTGCGTTCCTCGGCAAGTTTGATCCATTCTTCGGCACCGCTGTATCCTCCGGTTAAGGTTGGTTTTATCACGATATATTGCGGGTGTATCGCATCAAGAGTCCTGGCTTTCTCTTCCATTGAGAACTTCCCTATCAATTCTTCGTCGAGCGCTATGGGAAGAGGGGAAACCTGACACAGAAACCGCATCATCAATGGTTGGCCGGCTTTGATCGGTTGCTCGATGCTGTGAACATCCAGATCCGCCAGATGCTTGAGCCGAGGCAAAGCATGGTCCATATCGAAGGCTCCGTTGGCGTCGACACGAATTTCTACGCGGCCGCGGTCATAATGTTTTCGGACGGTTTCTATCATGTCGATCTCGCTTTTCCAGTCTATGGCGCCGATCTTGAATTTTATGCAGCTGAAGCCTTCTTCAAGTTTTTGTTCCATGCGTTCCATCATTTCCTCACGGTTGCCCATCCATACGAGACCGTTTATCTGTATGGACTGCATGCCTGCCACGAACTGCGACGGATAATATATACCGTTGCATCCTCCCGTAAAATCCCGGATGCACTGTTCGAAGCCGAACTGCAGGGAGGGGAAATGCGACAGATCCGTGCTTCGTCCCAAGTGTACGTTCGCCTGGAGCTCCATTAATTTATAGAAGAAACGTTCGTCGGCCTCCGGCGACAGTCCCGGGAAAACAGCGGCCTCTCCGACGCCGTACCGCGATGGGTTGTTCTCGTCGAAGAGGCGCATATAACATGTGGGCTTTTCTGTCAGAACGCCTCTGGATGTTCCGGCTGGCTCTTTGAATTTAAGGATATATGGAGCGAACTGAAGTCTCATGGGAACTTGGGATATTGTTGGAAATCAGGATCGCGTTTTTCCAGAAAAGCGTTCTTGCCTTCCTGCGCCTCGTCCATCAGATAATAGAGCAATGTGGCGTCGCCGGCGAACTCCATAAGGCCATGTTGTCCGTCGAGTTCGGCGTTGAGCGCGCGTTTGACCATTCTTATCGCCAACGGAGATCGTTTCAGTATGGTGCGTGCCCATTCAACGGTGGTTTCCTCGAGTTTGTCGAAAGGCACCACAGCGTTTACCATACCCATTTCCAGCGCTTCCTGAGCGGTGTATTGTTTGCAGAGGAACCAGATTTCACGAGCTTTTTTCTGGCCTACGCAACGGGCCAGATAGCTGGCGCCGAAGCCTCCGTCGAAACTTCCCACCTTAGGGCCTGTCTGACCGAAGCGGGCGTTCTCGGATGCTATGCTCAAGTCGCAGACCACTTGCAGGACATTCCCGCCGCCTATGCTGTATCCGTTGACCATGGCGATGACCGGTTTCGGAATGCTACGGATTGCGTGATGGAGTTCAAGCACATTGAGGCGCGGCACACCGTCGTCGCCGACATAACCGCCGTGACCTTTTACATTCTGGTCTCCTCCGCTGCAGAACGCCTTGTCGCCGATGCCTGTAAGGATTATCACTCCGATGTCCTGTCGTTCGCGGCAGATGGAGAAAGCGTCGAGCATCTCTTGATTTGTCTTCGGGCGGAAGGCATTGTACACCTTTGGACGGTTTATAGTTATTTTGGCGATTCCCTCGAATTTTTCAAAGAGAATGTCCTCGTATTCCTTGATGGTTTTCCAGTCAAACATTATAGTACGTATTGTTTCATCGGATCACTTTCCGATGAGATGTAGGAATTCGGCACGCAAGGCCGGATCGGAGGCGAAATCGCCGGTGTAGTCCGTGGTGGTTGTGATGGACTCCTGTTTCTCTACACCTCTTGCTTTCATGCACAGGTGCTGAGCCTCGCACCATACGATCACTCCATGGTTGGGGAGGGCTTCGTCAATCAGTCGGCAAACCTGTCCTGTAAGACGTTCCTGGACTTGCAGACGTCTGGCGTAGGCGTCCACTACTCGCGCAAGTTTTGAAAGACCAAGGATCTTCCCGTCTGGAAGATACCCCACGCTCATTTTGCCGAAGAATGGAAGGATATGATGCTCGCAAGTGCTGTAGAATTCTATGTCGCGGACAATGACCATCTTTGAGCCCTCGTGTTCGAAGACGGCCTGCCGGGCTGTGGCCATAGGGTCGCCCTTGTATCCGCGTGTTACGTCGAGCAATGCTTTGGCGGCCCTTACAGGAGTCTTTTTCAGACCTTCACGTTCGGGATCTTCGCCCAACAGTCTCAATATAGCTTCCAGATGGGTGGCGATTTCGCCTACCAGCTCCGGATCATGTTTGGTGTTGTTTGCCACTGCTTGTAAATTTTATTAACGGCCGATCACGATGATCTGGCTGCGTACCACGCGCATTTCGTTGCCAATGCCGGGGAATGCGCGTTTAAGTTCTGCCAAAGCCGCGGAAGCGTCTTCCTGCGTGCGGAAGTTTCCTATACGTGTGTACCAATTCGGCGCGGAACTGAAAGAATAGATCTGTCCGCGGTACTTGGGGAACTTTGCGATTATGGCGTTGCTTCTTGCTCTGGCGCGGGCCTCAAGGGTACGTTGGTTGGAACCGTCGGCAAAAACCTGGATACGGTACCCCTGGATTTTATTGATGCCCGGTTTGATCTGGACCTTGTCCTCGTTGGTCTTGCGGTCGTAGTCATCGCGCATTATCTGGTACATAAGCTGCTGGGGGATGTCGATGGTGACCATTCCGTCGCTGCTCTGCACGATACGTTCCGCAGGGTTGGCCGCAGTTGAAGAGGATGCGGATTGTGACGCGGCCGGAAGCGCGACGCTTCCGGCTGCGACCATAATCATTATGACTCGCCTGATGCTTATCATTAAATGCGGATTAGTCAAAAGCTTCGATGATGCCCATGAAGCTGTCGGCTTTCAGGGCAGCTCCACCGATCAGACCGCCGTCTACATCGGGCTTCGAGAATAGCTCCTTTGCGTTGGAGGGTTTGCAGCTGCCTCCGTAGAGGATTGATGTGTTGTCGGCCACTTCCTTGCCGTATTTTTCAGCGACGGCGTTGCGGATGTTGGCGTGCATGTCCTGAGCCTGCTCGGCGGTAGCGGTCTTGCCGGTGCCGATGGCCCATACGGGCTCGTAGGCAATCACGATTTTCGAGAAGTCGTCGGCAGAAAGCTCGAAGAGGGCCTCGACCTGACCTTTCACTACATCGTTGTATGTGCCGTTCTCACGCTCCTCGAGCACTTCGCCCACGCAGAAAATGGGCTGCAGGCCGTTGGCGAGCGCAAGGCGTGTCTTGGCGAGCAGCTGGGCGTCGTTCTCGCCGAAATACTGGCGGCGCTCGCTGTGGCCGAGTATCACGTGGGTGGCGCCTGTCGACTTCACCATAGCCGCGCTCACCTCGCCTGTGTAGGCGCCTTTCTCATGCTCCGAGCAGTTCTCGGCGCCAAGACCTATCAGGCTGCTGTCGATCACGCCGTTCACGCCCACGAGGTGGGTAAACGGCACGCATATCACTACATCACAGTTGACTTTGCGGTCCTTGAGAAGGCCGTTGATCTCATTGGCCAGCTCGATGCCCTCGCCGACTGTGGTGTTCATCTTCCAGTTGCCTGCAACGATTTTCTTTCTCATGTCTTAAAATTTTTTGATTCCTGTTGAATTTATTATGCAAAGTTAATCCTTTTAATCCGCATTCCAAAATTTTCCGCTCTGATTGTGTGAGGTTACACATATTTATATTATCTTTGGGCATTATTACCAATCATCCATAAATTCACCCTCTATGACGAAACCTTTACCATTATTCGCCACCATGCTGCTGGCTTGCGCGGCAGGCACCCTCTATGCCGCCGACAACCCCTCGAGGCTCACACCCGGAGGGAGCGCCGTCTTCGGATGGTCGATCTATTCCGACTCCTCGTCGCCCGTGGGACTCTATGAGCTCGACGGCGAGTCATTCAATCTGACATGGGCCGATCCGCTCTATGCCGACGGCAAAGGCACCCTGAGCAACGGCTACCTGAAAGACGGGGTGCTCTACGGCACAACCCGGGAGACATTTCTCGGACTTGTGACCGGAATCGGCACCGCCTCCTACGACTTCGCCACCGGCGAGCTCCTCTCTTTCGAGAAACTCACCAACAAGCAGGATCCATATTACGAGCGCCTCGCCTACCGAGACGCCGACGGCTCGGTGTATGGAGTGGGAAAGAACTACCAGTATGGCGAAGGGAAGCTCGTGTTCATGAAGAGCTCCCCCGACGACATGAAGCACTCGGAAGTGATATGCGAGCTGCCAGACGAACTTGCCCTCCAGGCATTCTGCTACAATCCGGCCGACGATGCCTTCTACGGAGTGACAAAGTATAAATCGTTTGTCCGCATCACTGCTGCCGGAGAGCACGTGGCCCTCTTCACAGTCGACTACGACTACTCGCCGAAATTCGACGGAGCACTCATCTACTCCCAGAAGGAGGGACTCTATTACTGGAGCTTCAGCACCGACGACTCCGCATTCATGGCCACCATCAACGCCACAACCCAGAAGGCCGACATATATTCGGAGCTCGCCGACGCCAACCAGGTGGTGTTTTTCGTCTCGACCGACGAGAGCGCCGACGACCCGCTGCGTCCAGGACAGCCTGAGATCGCGGCCATCGACTTCCACGACGGCTCGCAGTCGGGCGCCATCACCTATCTGCTCCCCTCCACCTTCGCCGACGGATCAGCCATCGACGGAGAGCTGGAATGCCATGCCCTCGTAGACGGAACGCCCTACTCTACGACGGAGGGAACTCCCGGCAAGGAGCTGACAGTGGAATACGCCGACATAGAGCGCGGCGTGCACACATTCTCCTTCTACGTGTCGCGTGACGGACATGACAGCAGTCAGGCCCTCAACAATCTGTATGTGGGTTGCGACACTCCGATGACACCGACCGATGTGGTGCTCACCGCCACCACTCTCAACTGGCAGCCCGTCGACAAGGGCATCGAGGGTGGCTTCGTCGATGTCGCCGGCATGCGCTACAACGTCAGGATCAACGGCGAGCAGATAGCCACCACCGACAGGACCTCGATCGATGTCTCCTTCCCCGCCGACGGCGAACTGACTGCCTACAAAGCCACAGTGACAGCCATAAGCAGGGGCTATGAGTCTGCCGCCGCAGAGTCTAACCCGATAGTGGCCGGTCGTCCGCTCCATCTGCCGCTTGACATCAAGCCCACCGCCGGGCAGGCAGAGCTATGCACCGTGATCGACGCCAACAACGACGGCGTCTACTGGCTCTACGACCCTGAGGAGGGCGTATTCATGATCGGCTACTCCGCAGAGGGACTCGACGGCGACGACTGGCTCTTCATGCCACCCTTCACCGCCGAGAGCGCCGGTATGACGCTTTCAGTGGAATTCGAGGCCGCCATACGCAGCCTGATGTTTCCCGACGAGGAGATGCAGGTGTGTCTCGCCACCGCTCCCGATGCCTCGGCAATCACCACGACAATCATCGACAGCTACACCACCACCGCCACATCCTCTGAATATGACAAGGTGAGGAGGATGGTGGATGTGGCCGAGCCGGGCACCTACTATCTCGGCTTCCACCTCGTGTCGCGTCCCGACCAGATGGGGATGCTGCTTCGCAACATCAAGATCGGCGACGACAACGTGTCGTCAGACTCCCCCGCTGTGCCGACCGGCCTGAAAGCGACAGCCGGCGCCAAGGGTGCCCTCGAGGCTACGGTGTCTTTCACCATGCCGACCGCCACCTACGGCGGTGACCCGCTGCCGGAGAACGCTGATCTGACAGCCACCCTGGCATCGTCGGTGGCCAAATCGACAGTAACAGGACGTCCTGGCGAGCAGGTGGAGGCCACGATAGCTACCGTGCAGGGCGACAACGAGCTCTGGGTGGAAGTGGAGTGTGACGGCAAGAACGGGCCGAGGGCTTTCATCAACGTATATACAGGCGTCGTAGCCCCGGCCAACACCACCATCACCTCGGCCGTGACCACACCCGACATGCAGAGCATCACAATAGAATGGGCAGCAGTGGCAGATGGCGTCAACGGCGGATATATCGTGCCGGAAGACGTATGTTATCAGGTCTACACAATGGAGGAAGGGATACTCGGACCGGAGTGGACGCTTCTCGAGGATGTCGGCAAAGCGCTGACCTACACATATAATTACGGTGAGAACACCCAGAAGCTCGTGCAGATCGGCGTCGTGGCCTACAACGTTGCCGGCAACAACGGCCTCGTTGCCTCCACGCGCGACATCATGGGCGCCCTTTACTATTTCCCGATGACGGAGACTTTCGGCAACACCGATGAGGGAATCTCGCCATGGGTGATCTACACGCCGACCAAAGACTACACGGCGGAATGGTCGATCGGGAAGCTTGCCGACTACGGCGACTTCGACACCGACAAGGCATACGGACTGATCGCCATACCACCGCAGGGACAGGGCTCGAAAGGCCGCATAGGCCTGCCGCGTTTCAATGGAGTCGAGAGGATCATTACCGTGACACTCGAAATGTATGTAGGCGATGACTGTCCGGATGTAAGGATACTCGCCTGCAACTACGGCACCGAGCCCGAGGAGATTGGCACCGTGACACGTCAGGAGGGCGCCGGAACATTCGGAACAGTGAAATTCACGCTGCCGCAACAGTTCTACGATGTAGGATGGGTGCAGCTCTATATCGACGCGGCCTTCGACGACTATACGGATATCGTAGCCATCTCTTCCGTCACCGTCGACGGCAGGTCGGGCGTACAGACGATCATGGGCGCCGACGGGACAGGAACAGTGAGAGGCGGCGAGGGTTATATCGCCATCGAGGGATTCGAGGGGCAGCCTGTGACCGTGAGCGACCTCAACGGCAACGTCATCGTAAGCGCCGACAGATTGGCAGGCAGCATGTGTGTCGACGCAGCAGCCGGAGTGTATATAGTGAATATCGCCCGCAAGGCATACAAAGTGGTGGTGAGGTAATTCCGCCACACACCATACGTCATAAAGAAGCCCCGGCCTGCAAAGACCGGGGCTTCATCGTAATTACCATTATATTACTTGACCATCACTTTTATATTATCTGACCATCACTTTCCTATAGCTGCCGTTGCTGTAGAGAAGGATATTCAGTCCCTTCACGGGAGCCGACACGCGGATGCCATCGGCCGTCATAACGCCTACAAGAGTCTTTCCGCCATCCACATCCAGTTCGGATACGGAAACAGGAACGACATCGCAGCTGGAGGCGTTTTTTATCTCGCACGCGCAGGGGTCGGAGGCATCGTAGTCGGAGATGAAAGCCACGACCTTGAGATTGTCGAGCTTCCATTCTGGATCGAGGGTGAAGCTGCATGAATAGGAGTAGTCGTTGCCGTTCCAGTCCACGGGTACACCCCATGTGTCGTTGACGGCGCGTCCAACATGCTGATGCAGGTAGCCGGTGCCCGCACCGGCCTGCTTGCGCGACTCGATGTCGTCTTCCACGAGCATCACCGTGATGCGGACGTCGTCGGCTATATCGCTGGCGCTGATGCGATGACCCTCGACAACTACACTCACCTCGCTGTTGCCGTCAGTGCTGGCCACCGGAGCGAGCGACACCAGGGAGGGATACTCGAGTTGTGCCTTGATGGCGTCTTTCAGCTCCTCCTCGCTTGCAGGACAGAAGAGGGGCGAGTTCTCCTCATGCCGCACACGGTCGACCATCGTGGCCGGAGCGTATGTGCCTCCGCCGTCATTGTAGAACCATGTGTATTCCTCCGCGAAGGCCGTAGTCATGAAATCCTCACCGTAGCCGGCATGGTAGCAGATGGGAGCCACCTTCGGAGAGAAGGCGGGATCGGCCATGATGCCGTGGATATACTCTGCCACACGGGGGCAGTTGGGACAGTTCTCGGTGGTGAATTCCTCGAGGAGCACCATGCGGGGATACGCATCCTCTAAAAGCTGGAATGATATGGCGCAGCTGTTGTCGGTCTCGTCCTCGTCGGCCACGCCGTTGATCTCCACAATCGTAAGGGTGGCGTCGAGACGGTCGGCGAGCAGCTCATGGATCTCCGGACGGAACATGATGCCTACCTTGTGGAGCTCGCCGTAGGGAATCTCACACTCGGCGTCGGCAAGGCAGTCGGGCATGCCGTCGGCCGTCATCCTGACCTTCAGGTTCCTTATGGTCTCTACACCGAGGTTACGCACATCGAGCGAGCCGTTGAGGGAGCCGTTGGTGATGATGAAGAAAGTATCGACCGTTGCGCCGACCAACTCCGCGTTATACTTCGGGAGTGCATCGCCATATACGAGCCCCTCGAGACAGAGGATGCCGGTCTGCGACATGTCGGTCCAGGCCTCTTCGCCGTCCTTCACGAAGAGGGCGTTGTCGTGGGGCGTCTCGAGGATCGAGACCGGACCGCTCTTGCGGCTCTGGCGGTAGGTCATGCCGAGATAGAAACCCTCGCTGCCTTCGGAGATTGAATAGGGAGATTCGAGAGGCACCTCGTTCCATCCCTGCGCATAGTCATCTATCGGCAGAGAACCGGTGGCGAGGTCGGCACCGTCGAGGCTCTCGCGGACCCATACGCTAATCTCCTCTACATTGAGTTTGCTGCATAGGGCTACCCTGATTGATTCGATTGAATTGCCGGCCACAGTCGCGGCATAAGTGGCCGGGATATAAAGGGCGGCGCTGATCTCCTTGTCTTCGCCGTCAAACTTGAGCTTTGAGGCGGATCCGGCCTCGCTGTTGCAGTATCCGATGGGATAGCCGGAAACATTGCCGGCGTTGGCACTGAAAGCCAGTGTCAACGCGAGCAGAATTGTGTTTAATGTCCTTTTGAACATAGTATCGTGGTTGAGTTATTTCACCATCATCTTACGGGAAGAACCGTCTGTATATCGCACGATGTTGACGCCTTTGACGGGGTTGTTGTGGCGAGCACCATCAAGAGAATAGTAAGCGTCGATGTCTTTCTGAGCGTAGTCGGAAGTCATCTCACTGACACCTGATGTAAGATCGCTCACCTTAACGGTCTGTATCATGCGTTCCGTGTTCCAGTCATCGTCAGTCACCTCGTTGATCCAGATGATATAATAATCGTTGTTTTCAAGATAACAGCTATGGTCGATGACAGCGCAAACATCGCCTATCTGCCTGTTCCATACCTTGTCACCGTCATGATTGAAAGTAGCCAGATACATCTGGTTCTGATTACATCCGAGCTCGTCGGCATAGCAGAGGAGCCATGTGTTGTCGGAAAGAGAGCCGGCGGCCATCGGACCAAAAGTGAAACCTGAAGGGTCGTCTTTGTCGACGAGCACCTTAGCGTCGTCACCCCATAAACGCTCGCCAAAGAAATCGAACTCCTGACCACCAAGCATAGCTGCCCCCAAGCTGATCTGCCATGAGCAGAATATCTCCTGGTCATCAGTGTCCACCGCAAGCACTGGATACATGTGATCGTAGGCCTCAGTGACAATGACGTCGGCAGCCTCGCCGAATACAGCCTCACCATCAGCAGTGATATACTGCACGATCGGCATGTGGCCGAACATACCGAGCGGACGAATGAAAGACACCACGACACCCCCCATACCATCGCTGGCAAGAACGTAGGGCTCTATATCATACCCCTGATAGAGCTGCGACGACACTACAGCGGGTGCGCTCCACACAGGCTGCATATCACGATTGTAGCGCATAGCCTCTGTGCCGGTCTCACCCATGTAGACGCCGATGAAGTCGCCATCTATGCTGGGAGCAATCATACCGCCGAATTCCATAGGTTCGGTTGCAAAGTCTCCCTTGTCGTCGAGACGCACAAGAACAGTGGGACCGACTTCATCGGCAGAATATATCTTGGCATAGATATCGCCGCCTACCTGATATAGGACAGGGGGGAAATGATACTCGTCGCCGAGGAATACACCGTCCTCACCCCAGAGCATCTCCTTCTGCTGGTTGATCTTGTAGAGCACCGGAGTCTGGCTCTGATAGTTGCCCTCCGGATCCTCACGGGCATCAGCCCATGATATCACAGCATCTCCTTCCGGCGTAGCCACGAGAGAATAGTCGGCAGTCCAGGATGCGTTAGGCTTTGTCTCAAGAACGAAACCCTCCTCACCCCACATCGCGTTGCCATCGGCATCGAGCAGCTGCATATGGACGTTGTAGCCATCGCCCATGATGCCGGACCACTCTATCCAGCTGATGTAAGTCTTTCCATCGCCAGTGCGCGCAGTGTGCATTGATTCTATCTGACCTGCCTTATAAACGACGGCAGGTGTCTCGGCTGTGCCCCATCCGGCCTGCATCGAGAAGGCAGGCACCAGCATCATGGCCGCGAGAGCCAGCATGCTTTTCTTTCCGTAATGATTTTTCATACCGTTTGATTTTTGGTTGATTGTTGGTTGTTGAGTTTTTCCAATTGCAAATTTCCACATAAAGCGCCAAGCAGCCAAATTTATCACACTGACAAAGACACGCCATGCCGGAAATCACCTGCGACATTACCACTACAATTTTTGTATCCTGCGATAAATCAGACGTCTGCATTGCACAGAAAACATCGGAAAAAGCCCGGAATCGAGAATTTCCTACCGATAAACCGTCACTGGATATTGCCGCTACCGAATCTATTTGTTATCTTTGCGGCTATATTACCGACACACACCGACCGGCATTAATGAGACATATCATACCCAAAGACATAAAAAACCGAGTGCTCGCAGCCATCGCAGTCCTGATGGTGATAGGGCTCGCATGCCTGCTTTTCGAGACATGGCGCCACACCAATGATGAAGACATCCAGACATACGTCAACTCGTATGTGGAGAAAGTCGGCAAAAGTGATATACGGTATAAAGAACCGGCCGGTCAAATATCGCAGGCAAAAGATGAGAAGGATTTCTATCGGGCACTGTATGCCTTCGACAGGCGCATGTTTGTCAACGGCGACCAGATGAAGGCATTCGGCTTTCTGAGGCAATGCCTGGTGCTGCTCAGAAAAGACACAGATATGTCGGAAGAGGAGAAACGTTTCGAGCTTCACTGCTACCTGATGCTGGGTTCCGCCTCCGACGAGACAGGGCTGCGGTCGATGAGCCACAGCTATTATTTCGAAGGACTGAGAAAAATCGACGACTACGGCATAGAGACGCTGCGCGGCGATTTCCTCAACAATCTCGGGGTAAGCATGCTCCGCACCGGCAATCTTTACGAGGCCTCAAAATATTTCAACAACGCAATCACGGCGGCTGAAAAAGAAAAGAACGGTTATCTGCTCTCGATCATCTATACCAATCTCGCCGGAATCAAGAATATCGAGAAGAAATATGACCAGGCCATCGACTATGCGCTGAAGTCATTAGGATGCATAGACCCGCAGAAGCAGAGCGACGACTATTACTCCGTAAACAATGCCATAGGCAACCTCTATCTCGACAAGGGCGACGTGAACCTTGCCATCACATATATAAAGAACGCCTACAACCATCACCTTAAAAGCGGCAACAAATACTATCTCTTCGAGGCATGTCTCAGTCTTGCGAAAGCATATAGAAAAGATAACAACCCGGACTCCACACTCCATTACCTCGCCCTATCCGACAGGATAGCGAAAGAGTCGGGTAACGCAGCCCACAGGCAACACGTGCTCAAGATGCAGGCCGACATATATGCCGACAACGACATGCCGGCGAAGGCCCTCGAACTCAAAAACGAAATCATCGCGCTCAAAGACTCCATATATAATGAGGAGAACGCCACCCGCATACGCGAGGCCGACACCATCTACAACATCGAGCATGAGAGCCAGTCGGCCGAGACAGGAATGCGATCATGGAATCCTGTGGTGGTGTTCACCTCCATGGCCTGCCTCGTGGGTGCACTGCTGCTGATGATCGTATGGATGGTGATGATGCGCAGGAAGAACGATTCGCTCAACCGCCAGAAAACGGAAGCCCTCTCCGACTACGCCACGCTCCAGCAGAAGCTGCTCGACGAAGAGAAGGAGAAAAACAGGATAATAAAGGAGGACCTTGACGAGAACCACCGCAAGCTGACCTCATTCACACTGAGCCATATCGAGAGCAACCAGAAAGTGGAATCGGTGGAAACCGGACTGAAGAAGATGCTGCTCGACATTCCGCAGAGAGACCGCACCCTCCGCGACTCGATCAAGAGCATGATCACGACACTGACCACACTCAAGGCCGATGCCCAGTGGGAGGAGTTCCATTACCACTTCGACAGCGTGCATCCGGGTTTCTATGCAACCCTCGACGCCAGACATCCGGGACTCACGCCGAAGGACCGGCGCCTCTGCGCCCTCATCTCGCTGGGGCTCTCATCAAAGGAGATAGCCGGCATCACCTTCCGGGAAGTGAGGAGCGTGGAGACCTCCCGCACACGCCTTCGCAAAAAACTCGGGCTCGACACCGACTCCTCGCTTTTCGACTATCTCGTGGGTCTCACCCACACCACGGCAGATGCCGCGACATCCGACAATACCGATGGCATAAATATAGAAAACATACCCGACAATATAGAAAACATACCCGACATCAAAGAATCATGAGAAAAACATCAACCATAACGGCAGGCGGCATAAGGCTGGCATTATCGACCGTGTCAAGCCTCGGCATACACGCCGACCGAACCGTGAAGAATCCTCCCGTCAGCTATGCAAGAGGCGCGACCATCGACGTGGGGGAAGTGACGCTCTCCGACAGCGCAACCATCCTTGACATAAACGCCACCTTCCACCCCGGCTACTGGATAAAAATCGCAAAGGAGTCATATCTTGAGGCTGACGGCAACAAATATGCCATGACCGGCACCGAAGGTATCACACCCGACACGGAATTCTGGATGCCGGAAAGCGGAAAGGCGAGCTTCCGGCTCATATTCAATCCGCTTCCGGCCGACACCCGCACCCTCAGCTTCATAGAGGGGGACGCGCCGGGAGCTTTCCGGCTGATCGACATCGACCTCTCGGGAGAGCCGATGGCCGAATTTCCTCAGCAGCTCCCCGCAGAGCTCCGCAAGGAACCAGTAGACGGTCCGGTGCCCGACCCGGCCCTCTGCATAGGCACCACTACCCTGCACTACCACCTTCTCCCCTACCGCGACGACGTGGCCGGCAATCTCATCATGTATGTCAACACCATGTATGGCTCGCAGGACGAATATCCTCTCCTTTTCGACAGCGAAGGCAATGCCACCGTCACAATAGACCAATACGGCAACGCCGAGGCGTTTGTGATAGATTCCTCCACCGGATCCATCTACAGCTCCGCCACCCTCTACCCCGGGGAAGACCTCGACATCTATATCGATGCGAGGATCAGTGGCAGCACGGCCATGCAGAACAGGGATGAACGACCATCCCGATGGCTTCACAGAGCGCTCCACAACGGCCATTACGCCGACTTAGACAGGATGAAAGAGACGTATCCCAATAAATGGAAGACGCAGCTCTACAACGGGCAATTCGGCGACTACCGCATGACGGCCAGGGAATATATGGACATGGTGAAAGACCTTCACCGCTCGAATGGGGATTCGATCAGGAAGGCCGACCTGCCTCAGATGGCCAAAGAGCTGTTTCTGCTCACGCTCGACAACGACCTCTCGTCGGCCATCGCGAGATATATGTACTTTCTCGGGCTCAACTACCGCGACGCCATAGGCGACTGGCGGGCACCGATGCCCCTTGACTCTATCAAGGCGCGCCTCACCGACGATGATTTCAGGGAAGCCGCCACGTGGTTTGACCTCTCCAACCCGAAGCTGCTTATGGAAAGCAACCTGCTCGCCGCCACCGACTGGAACGCCTACGGAGTGAAGGGTGACCTATCGAAATCTATGACGCTGTTTGCAGAAAAAGCCGACAAGGCACGCCATCTAACGTTGACCGCGGAGGATCTCGACACATTGCGTCAGCTCTCAAACCCGTTCTTCGCCGAGGCATGCGACTCCATCTACCGCCGCGGGCTGGCGAAGGTGAATGGATACAGCGGCCAGATTGAAAGGACACCGACGCCCGAAGTGGCCGACGACGAGATCTTCGACGCCATAATCTCCGAACACAAGGGGAAAGTGGTGCTCGTTGACCTCTGGAACACATGGTGCGGTCCCTGCCGCATGGCCATCAAGGAAAACGAGCCGCTGAAGAGCGGAGAGCTCTCCGACCCCGACATCGTGTGGGTTTACATAGCCGATGAATCGTCGGATCCGGTGAAGTATGTCGAGATGATACAGAACATAAAGGGAATACACTATAAGCTCACAGAGCCTCAGATCGAGAAGATCCGCAAACGCTTCGAGGTCGACGGCATACCCTACTACATCCTCGTCGACAGGGATGGGAACGCCTCCGGGCATCCCGATTTCCGCGACCACACGAGGATGGTGGAGGAAGTGAAGATAGTGATTAGTGATTAGTGATTAGTGATTAGTGATTGGCAATCTGTCAGTTAGCAGATGTCATGACCCAGAATGCAGGGACATGCCTACGGCATGTGGCAATGACATGCACGTATGCCACATTCATACCGGAGGGGAAACGTGCCGGAGGCACGTCCCTACAGGATGATGACGAGATGATGCTATGCGGGGATAGGTGCCGGAGGCACGTCCCTACAGGATGATGACGGGATGATGCTATGCGGGGATACGTGCCAAAGGCACGTCCCTACAGGCCGATGCAGGTATATATAGTTGCGTGTGACGGGATTTTTTATTAACTTTGTAGAATGGAGTTTAAAATCACATCAGACTACAAGCCCACGGGCGACCAGCCCGAAGCGATAGCGGAGCTCGTGGAGGGCGTCAACGAGGGGATGCCCCACCAGACCCTTCTCGGAGTCACCGGCTCCGGCAAGACATTCACCATGGCCAACGTAATCCAGGAGGTGAAGCGTCCCACCCTGATCCTATCCCACAACAAGACCCTCGCGGCCCAGCTGTACTCGGAATTCAAGACCTTCTTCCCGGAGAATTCCGTACAGTATTTCGTGAGCTATTACGACTACTATCAGCCGGAGGCCTACATACCCTCGAGCGACAAATATATAGAGAAAGACCTCATGATCAACGACCAGATCGAGAAGCTGCGCCTCTCCACGGCGGCAGCCCTCCTCTCCGGTCGCCGCGACGTGGTGGTGGTGTCGAGCGTGTCGTGTATCTACGGCATGGGCAACCCCAACGACTTCCAGCAGTCGGTAGTCGAGATCAAGACCGGGCAGAAGATAGCCCGCAACGCCTTCCTCCGCAAGCTCGTCGACTCCCTCTACTCCCGCACCGAGGGGGAGCTCGGCAGCGGACAGTTCAAGGTGAAGGGCGACACCGTCGACGTCATGCTCTCCTTCGAGGCAATCAGGCTCCGCGTGATGTTCTGGGGCGAAGAGATCGAGAAGATCCAGACCGTAGATCCGGAGACGGGCCTTGTGCTCACCAACCTCGAGGGCTTCAAGATATATCCCGCCAATCTCTTCACCCCGTCGAAAGAGCGCACCGCCTCGGCCATCGACCAGATAGCCGTCGACCTCGGCAGGCAGGTGGAATTTTTCCGCAACGAGGGGAAGATACTGGAAGCCGAGCGCCTACGCGAGCGAGTGACCTACGACCTGGAGATGATCAAGGAGCTGGGACACTGCAGCGGCATAGAGAACTATTCGCGCTACTTCGACGGGCGCGAGCCGGGGATGCGCCCCTTCTGCCTTCTCGACTATTTCCCCAAGGACTTCCTCACCATCATCGACGAGAGCCACGTGACCCTGCCGCAGATCAGGGGCATGAACGGAGGCGACCTCTCAAGGAAGATGAACCTCGTGGAATACGGCTTCCGATTGCCGGCCGCCATTGACAACAGGCCGCTGAAATTCGAGGAATTCGAGCGGCTGACCCCGCAGTGCATCTACGTGAGCGCAACCCCTGGCGACTATGAGCTGCGCCAGACGGAGGGCGTCTTCGTGGAGCAGGTGATACGCCCCACGGGCCTTCTCGACCCGGAGATCGAGGTGCGTCCGACAATGAACCAGATCGACGACCTCATGGAGGAGATGGTGGCCAACGCCCGCCAGGTGGCTACCGAGCTGGGCAAGACCGACGGCATGAGTGCCGCCGAAATCGTCACCACCCTCACCAAACGCATGGCCGAGGAGCTCGACAGCCATCTGCGTAAGTGGGGGGTGAACAGCGCCTATATCCACAGCGACGTCGACACCCTGGAACGCATCAAGATTCTGGAAGACCTGCGCAACGGCGTCTACGACGTGCTGGTGGGCGTCAACCTTCTGCGTGAGGGGCTCGACCTGCCGCAGGTGAGTCTCGTGGCCATACTCGACGCCGACAAGGAGGGCTTCCTGCGCAACCACCGCTCGCTGACCCAGACAGCGGGACGAGCAGCACGAAACGTACACGGAAAGGTGATAATGTATGCCGACAAGATCACCGACAGCATGCAGCAGACCATCGACGAGACGGAGCGACGCCGCGCAAAGCAGCAGCAGTATAACGAGCTCCACGGCATCACTCCGACGCCTATAGTGAAGAAATCAAGCGCCAGGGACCTCATCGAGCTCTACGGCGAAAGCAAGGAGACAAAGGAGACCAACACCCCGACAGCCAAGAGGGCGGCCGCAAGAAAGGCTCCCGCACAGACGGCAGCCCCACGCCCGTATATCGAGGAGGAGCACACCGTGGCCATGGCAGCCGACCCGGTGATCGAATATATGAGCGACGCCGAGCTGCGACGCCGCATCGACAAGGTGAGCGCCGACATGCTCGCCGCCTCGCGCCGCACCGACTTCATCGAGGCCGCACAGCTGCGCGACGAGCTCCTCTCGCTTCAGGAGCTGCTTAAAGAACGTGAAACCGTAGCCTTGCCATAATCATGAAAGAGAACACTCCCCTACCGCTGCCTCCACGCGAGATGTATCTGCCCACCTCCAAAGAGGAGATGGAGCGCCTCGGTTGGGAGCAGCCCGACATCATCCTCTTCTCGGGCGACGCCTACGTCGACCATCCGTCGTTTGGAGCCGCCGTAATCGGGCGCACCCTACAGAAAGCCGGCTACCGGGTGGCGATAGTGCCGCAGCCCAACTGGCGCGACGACCTGCGCGACTTCCGTAAGCTCGGCCGTCCGCGCCTCTTCTTCGGAGTAAGTGCCGGCGCCATGGACTCGATGGTGAACCACTACACGGCGGCGCGACGCCTGCGCCACGACGACGCCTACACGGCCGGGGGACGCCACGGCATGCGCCCCGACTACCCGACCATCGTGTATTCAAAAATCCTGAAGGAGATATATCCCGACGTGTCGGTAATAGCCGGCGGCATCGAGGCCTCGTTGAGGAGAGTGGCCCACTATGACTACTGGCAGGACAGGCTGCGCCCCTCGATTCTTATGGACTCGGGAGCGGATATGCTCATCTACGGCATGGGAGAGACACCTGTGGTCGAGATCGCCTCGCTTCTCGACAGAGGCGTCGCCATGAAGGATATCACCGATGTGGCCCAGACGGTGTTTTTCTCCACGGAAAAACCGGGAAAGGACGACATAGTGCTCCACAGCTACGAGAAATGCCTGGCCGACAGGCGGTGCCAGGCGGAGAACTTCAGGAATGTGGAGATAGAGTCGAACAGGATGCACGGGCATGTGGTGTGGCAGCAGACAGACGGAAAGATGATACGCATCAACCCCATGCGGCCACCCATGACCACCGAGGAGATCGACGCCTCGTTCGACCTCCCCTACACCCGGATGCCGCATCCCCGCTACAGGGGGAAGACGATACCGGCCTACGAGATGATACGCCACTCTGTGTGTATGCACCGCGGATGCTTCGGAGGCTGTGCCTTCTGCACCATCTCGGCCCATCAGGGAAAATTCATCTCGTCGCGCTCCAAAGAGTCGATAGTGAATGAAGCGAAAAAAGTGACGGCGATGCCCGACTTCAAGGGCTACATCTCCGACCTCGGTGGTCCGTCGGCCAATATGTATGCCATGGGAGGCAAAGACAGATCGCTCTGCGAGAAATGCACGCGGCCGTCATGCCTGCATCCGCAACCATGCCGCAACCTCGACACCGACCACAGCCGTCTTCTCGAGGTGTATCGCGCCGTCGACAACCTACCCGGCATCAAGAAATCGTTTATCGGCAG
>USHH01000016.1 GCA_900554345.1 uncultured Bacteroidales bacterium
TATCGTCTCGATAAGGGCGGGTAATCCACCGGTCACGCCGGAGGTTTGGTTCGGTTGCTGCAAGGAATGGGTTACATCCATAATGACTGGGAAACCGAATGTTTGCATTTGCGGGATACCCCGGAAATCGACAACAAGGTCGGTATAGCCGAATGTCGTTCCCCGCTCGGTGATCATGACATTATCATTTCCCGCGTCCACTACCTTTTGTACGGCGAATTGCATGGCACCCGGCGAAAGGAACTGTCCTTTCTTTATATTGACGATTTTCCCGGTCTCGGCCGCCGCTACCAATAAATCCGTTTGGCGGCATAGGAAAGCCGGGATTTGAAGGACATCGACATATTCGGCGGCCATGGCAGCCTCCGGCGCGCAATGGATATCGGTCACGACAGGGATTCCGAAAGTCTCGCGCACCTTGCGGAGCACCTTCAGGGCCTTCTCGTCGCCGATGCCTGTGAAAGAATCGATGCGGCTGCGGTTGGCCTTGCGGTAACTTCCCTTGAAGACGTAGGGTATGCCGAGGCGGGATGTGATTTCCGTGAGCTCGCCGGCGATATCGAGGGCCATCTCCTCACCCTCTATGACACAGGGGCCTGCGAGGAGGAAGAAATTGCTGTCGGCCGAAGGAATAAGATATTTCAGGATATCCATAATATTCTTGATTAAAAAATAGATTATCTGAGATCATCGAGCACGTGGATGGCTGTGAGGGCATATAGGGCAGCCGTCTCCGTGCGGAGACGTGTGTTGCCGAAAGTCACGGGCATATAGCCGGCCTCAATAGCAGCGGCCACCTCACCCGGGGAGAAATCCCCCTCGGGGCCGATCAACACCGTGACATCGCTGCCGGCGCGGTATTCCCTCACCAGCTCACGGCGTGGCGTCGACTCATCGCAATAGCCGAAAAAGCGCATCCCCTCCCCTTCCCTATCCATGAATGAGCGGAAGGGAACCATCGGCGTAAGTAGCGGCAGGCGTGCCTTCAGCGACTGGCACATGGCGGAGACCATGATCTTCCGCAGGCGCTCCACATTGCAGACACGCCGCTCGCTGCGGTCGCAGACAAGGAAAGCCACCTCATCGACGCCGATCTCCACGGCCTTCTCGAGAAGCCATTCCATCCGGTCGATGTTTTTCGTGGGGGCCACCGCGAGAGTGATGCGTCCGGGCCAGCTCTTCTCCACCTTTTCAGACTCCACCACCGTGACCGACGCCCCCTTGGGATTGGCGTCGTCGAGACGGCACAGAAAGATATTGCCGAGGCCGTCGGTGACACGCAGCGTGTCGCCGGGCTTCATCCTGAGCACACGGCAGCAATGGGCCGACTCCTGGGGAGGAAGCATGCCTCCCTCGATTACTTCAGGAGCATAAAACTGTATCATGGCGCCACGAAACCGCTGCCATCCTCCTCGTGATCGGCGGCGACATCCTCGGAGATCTCGCCGCGACGGTTGTCGTGGAAGATGAAGATAAACAATACGGCCACCAAGAGGGCGTAGGCCGCGAAGATATACCAGGCGGTGCGCCAGCCGGCGAGCTGCACCTCAGAAGAGGCTCCGGGCGGCACAAGGGCATTGACTACATACATCGCGGCGATGGTACCGATCGTGGCTCCCAGGCCGTTGGTGCATATCATGAAGAGTCCCTGGGCACTGCTCCTCATCGATGGACTCGTCATCTTATCTACATAGAGGCCGCCGGAGACATTGAAGAAATCGAAGGCGATGCCGTAGACTATGCAGGAGAGCACGAACATCCAGACGTGGCCGGCAGGGTCGCCGGCTCCGAAGAGCCCGAAGCGGAGCACCCACGCGAACATCGACATAAGCATCACCCCCTTTATGCCGAAACGCTTCAGGCAGAACGGGATGAGGAGGATGCAGAGGGTCTCGCTGATCTGCGAGAGGGATATGAGCGCGTTGGCGTTCCGCGCAGCCCAGGCGTCGGCGAAGGCGGGGATGTCGACGAAGCTCGTGATATAGGGATTGGCATATCCGTTGGTGATCTGGAGGGAGACTCCGAGGAGCATGCTGAAGAGGAAGAAGACGGCCATCTCAGGCTGGCGCAGCAGGGCGAAGGAACGGAGGCCGAGGGCATCGACCCATCCGGAACCCTCAGGCGCGCGAGATACGGGGCACGCGGGCATCGTGAGCGCATAGGCGGCCATGACGATCGAGAGGGCAGCCGACGTGAAGAGCTGCATGTAAGTGGTCTGGAAGCGCGCGTCGTCAGGTCCGCAGAAATTCACGAAGAGCATCGAGCAGATGAAGCCTACGGTGCCGAAGACACGGATTGGTGGGAAAGCCTTCACCGTATCGAGCCCGGCCTTCGTAAGGGCGTTGAAAGCCACTGAATTGGCGAGACCGATAGTCGGCATGAAGAAGGCCACCGAAAGGGTATATAGGATGAAGAGAGGAGTAAAGGCTATCTCCGGAGTCAGGGCGCAGTAGGAAGCAGCCCCGGCCATGAACACTCCGGCGAGGAGATGGCAGAGGCTGAGCATCTTCTGGGCCGGAATCCAACGGTCGGCCATGATACCGATCAGCGAAGGCATGAAAAGGGAGACGATGCCCTGGATGGCATAAAACCAGCCGATTTCGGCCTGAAGGCCGTTGCGGGCGAGGAAATTGCCCAGAGAGGTCAGATAGGCGCCCCATACGGCGAACTCGAGGAAACTGAGAGCCGCGAGCCGCACTTTGAGCGATTGTGTCGAAGCCATGTGTCGGGTCGGAAAAAGATTATGATTAATTAGAAAATGGCGTAGCCGTACAAAGATAGGAAAAAATATGCAGATATTCACGCTTAACGTCGCGAAGAAGCGTATTTATTGCGTGCGGCCTCGTCGAGAAGGCGGAAACGGTCGTTGATTCTGAACTTCGTGCCGTCGACGGAGATGATACGGTCTTTCACGAGGGCATTTATTTCTCGGCCGTCACCGTCATGGGTGAGCTGCTGGAGCTCCTTGACGGGAAGCTCGACCGTGATAGCCGAGGCTTCGGCCTCAGTGAGCGAACTGACGATGATGGCGAGGCGTCCGATGAGGGTGTCGTGGGAATACTCGAGCTGGGCCGAGATGCGACGTTGGCAGCGGAGCGAGAGGTAGTTGTAGAAATTGATCTGATAGATTGAGTCGGTATTCAGTAGATTGACATACTGCTCCTTGCTGAAGGCCATGATGCTGACATCGTCGAGCGCCCTGACGGCGCCGTAGCTTCTGGTGTGGATTCCGAACAGGCGCTCTGCGCCGATGAGGGTGCCCTTCCCGCCGACACTGGTGACCATCAGGCCGTCGAGGCGGTTCTGATAGGCTATGCATACGGATCCGCTGATGACATAGCGGAGCATAGAAGAGGAGTCGCCTGGCTTGACAATGATATCGTCAGGAGCGTAATTGATAAAGCTGATGTTGGTCTTCTCAAGAAACGACGAGACATGGTCTTTTCCCACACCCTTGAAGAGGGGAAGATCCATTATAGTCTCATACATAGTAGCCATCGGGGTGAAAATTATAGCGCCAGCCGGGGAAATCCCGGCCATATATCATGTTTAACAATTAATGTGAGTTAAAAGTTAAGAAGTTAACGAAATAGAAACGCCGGCATTACTGCCGGCGTTTGAAGAAGTAGCGGGATCGAGAATTGAACTCGAGACCTCCGGGTTATGAATCCGACGCTCTAACCAACTGAGCTATCCCGCCAGAGGAGCATCAAGGGGTTGTTTCCTTTTTGCGAGTGCAAAGTTAGGCATTATTTTTGATTCGGCAAAAAAAATTTCAGATTATTTTAAGAAAATCGTTAATTTTGCAGTGACAACCATGAGGGCGCCCAAGAATGCAGCCCGACAATTATGACATGAGACTTATACTGAATATAGATATATCGCGGAAGCTGCTGCAGGGCATTGCCATGGCGGCGGCGATACTGGCGACGCTGTCGCTGACCGGATGTTTCACCGGCGTGGAGCGCACCGACAAGATCTCCCTCTCGCGCGGAGACCGCAAGCTTATGCGCCTCACTCCGGAGGAGAAGCTGCTCCAGAACATCACGGGCCAGCAGCTCAAAGACTGGAAGCCCGGCAAGCTCTTCCATGTGGTCGACAACAAAGCCATGATGGTCTTCGACCCGGAGGGCACTGTGCCCGACACGCTCGCCACGCCAGTCGCAGGAATGCGGCTGAGATTCAAGGGCTCTACAATCAGGAGGGCGTTCGACGGCTCGGAGATAGCGCTCGTGACGCTCACCGACGGCAGCCGCGACTACATCCTCAACACTGCCATGACGCCGGAGAAGGCCTCGGAGGAATTTATGAGCACCCGCATACCGATGCTCGTAGACGGCGATATAGTGGTCATGACCGCCGACTCCCTCAAAGGGCGCCGGGTGTGGTCGCGCTCCGATATATATTACGACGAGAGAGGTCGCAAGGTGGGCCACGACAAGTTCGTGGCCTTCACGGTGCTCGACGTTGAGCCCGGCGACATGGTGTTTCCCCTCAAGGTGAAGCTGCGCGATGACGAAGGGCGAGTGCTCTACATGAAGATGAACTACGGCATATCGTCGAAGGAGAGCCGGAGTTTTCCGCGCATGTTCTCGCTGAGCGATATCCGCGAGCGATACCCGGCGATCACCGACGAGGTGTGGCGTCTGATATGCGCCGGCAAGGTGCAGCTCGGCATGACTAAAGACGAATGCAAGCTCTCCCTCGGAAATCCGTCGGAGGTCTCTTCAGGCCACGACTACAGCCAGACGGTCGATATCTGGCACTATCCCGACGGCATATACCTCCTATTTGAAGACGGGCGCCTCACCAGAATGCGCTATTGACACATATTATATAAGGATATTTATATAAGATATGGAATTCAAGAAAAACCACGAGCTCGCTCCCCTCACCACCTTCGGACTGCCGGCAAAGGCCCGGCTCTTCGCCGAGTATTCGAGCGCCGACGAGCTGCTGAAGATATCCCGCACCCCGGAATTCACCGAAAACGAAGTGCTGCACATCGGCGGAGGCAGCAACCTGCTTTTTGTAAAGGATTTCGACGGTCTTGTGCTGCACTCTCGAATCCTCGGAATCACCGACTACCGCAAGGATGACGACACGGTGTTCGTAATAGCCGGCGCAGGCGTGAAATGGACCGACCTTGTGGATCATTGTGTCGGGAAGGGGTATTCCGGTCTCGAGAACATGGCGGGCATTCCCGGCGAGGCCGGAGCATCGGCCGTGCAGAACGTGGGAGCCTACGGTGCGGAAGCCCGCGACGTGATCCACCATGTGGAGTGTTTCGACTGCCGGTGGCGCAAGACGGTGGTCTTCACCAATGAGGAATGCCGCTTCGGCTATCGCGACAGCATCTTCAAGCACGAGGGCAAAGGCCGATATATAGTCTTGCGTGTGAGCTACCGTCTGCGCGTCGGCACGGAGGCACGCAATCTCGGCTACAGACCGCTGCGTGAGCTCGCCGGGCGTCTCGGACGCACACCTACGATCTCGGAGGTGCGCGACGAGGTGCTGCGTGTCAGAAACGAGAAGCTTCCCGATCCGGCGGAGCTCGGCAGCGCGGGAAGCTTCTTCAAGAATCCGGTGGTACACCGCCACTACTACGAGGAGATGATCCGGCCCGAATTCGGCGACATACCCTATCATGAGGTCGACAGCCACCATATCAAGCTGGCAGCCGGATGGCTTATCGAGCATGCAGGGCTGAAGGGCGCCGCAGTGGGTGGCGCCGTCGCGCACCCCGCCGGTGTCTGGTGATCGTCAACACGGGCAGCGCCACTGCCTCCGACGTGGTGGAGCTGGCCGCCAGGGTCGAGAAGACCGTGAGCGACAGATATGGCGTCACACTGAGGCCGGAGGTGAATTTCATCGACAGGACGCTGAGGGTCACAGTGCTCGGAAGCGGCACGTCGAAAGGCGTTCCTGAGATCGGATGCCGCTGCCGCGTGTGCCGCTCCGCCGACCCGGACGACAGGCGTCTCCGCGCATCGGTGCTGGTGAAGACCCACGGGCTCTCCCTTCTGATCGACGCCTCCCCCGATTTCCGGCAGCAGGCCCTGACCCACGACCTGCGCCATGTCGACGCCGTGCTGCTGACCCACAGCCATTACGATCACGTAGGGGGCATCGACGACCTGCGTCCCTTCGCGGCGCAGGGTGCGGTCGACATATATCTGCGCAAGGATGTAGACAGCGACCTGCGCAATCGGCTCGACTACTGCTTCCGCGACCATCTCTACCCCGGAGTGCCGAAGCTGAACCTGAGGGTGATCGACAACCATCCCTTCTATATCGACGGCGTGAAGATCACGCCGGTGGAGGTGCTCCACGGCAAGCTCCCGATCTACGGCTACCGTATAGGAGATTTCGCCTATATCACCGACGCCAAAACAATAAGCGACGACGAGCTCGACAAGCTGCGCGGCCTCGACACCCTGATCATCAACGCGCTGCAGATCGAGAAGCATTTCGCCCACCTCTCACTTGACGAGGCTCTCGACGTCATCAGGGAGCTGAAGCCACGCCGCGCCTTCCTCACCCACTTCAACCACCACATCGGCCTCAACAGCGAGCTGCTGGAGAAGCTGCCTCCCGACGTGCGCCCCCTCACCGACGGCATGACCATCGAAGTAAACTGATAATCACTCTAAAGTGAACAAGCGATTCATACATACAGTCCTTAGCCGGAAGCTTTCAAGGCCTCTGGCGATACTGTCGCTGCTCATTACGGCGATTTTCCAATCGTATTCCGATGCGAAAGATATCAATTATTCCGATTTCTACAGGAGATACAGAAAGCTGACTCCCTCTGAGCTCTGCGTAAAGGGATACGACTGCCTGAAGGCCGACGACCAGGAAACAGCGCAGGCGTTTTTCAATCTGGCGGCCGGTATGTGGAACGACGACCTTCCATACAGAGACAAGGTGAACTGCATCATATCGATGAACAATATAGGATCTTTCCTGATATTCCACAACCACAATCCCCATCAGGCATATCCCCTTCTCGCCAAGGCCCTTGACCTCGCACGGAATGAGGACGCCTCGACAATCCTTCCTGTGATTTACGACAACCTCGCAAAGATCTACGACGATTTCGGCGACATCAACCGGTCAATGGCCATGTACAGAGACGCGTACACTCTGTCGGAAGGACGCACCGACAGAATCACCGTCAACAAGATATTCAACGATCTCGCAGGCACGGCGGTATTCAACGGCCGTCTCGACAGCATAAGGGGGCAGATTGAGTCGCAGCTGGCACTTCCGGTCGACACGTCGGTGCTCTCCCCGTATTCCTCGAAGCTGGCCGAGGGCCTCGACGCCATGCTTGCCAGGCATTACAGGAAGGCGGCGGAGATACTTACTGATGCCGACCCGCTTGTGAAAAGCGACATCGACCAGTCGCACTATCTTGTGGCTCACTATCTCATCACGGCCCGCGCATTAATGCTCGCCGGAAACCACGACAAAGCCGTGGAGATACTCGGGAAAGCCGAGAAAACCGTTGCTGAATCGGGTATCATATACATGCTCCCTAAAATATATGCGTCGCTCGAGCAATGCTACCGCAGCAGAGGAGACGCGGCGCGTGCCGTCCATTTCAGACTCAAGAAACTCGAGACCCGAGATTCACTATATGACGCCGGAAGCTTCAGCAAGATCAAGGATCTCGAGTCGGCCCACGAGATCGACAAGCTCAACAAGGGGATAGCGGAGGCTACCATACGCCATTCCCACCGTCTGACCCTCATCTGGATTCTGGCCTCCGGCCTGATCATAATCATCGCCCTGCTCGCCTTCCTCGCGATCAAGAACCATTCGCTCAACGCGCGAAACAAGACACTGGTGTTGAAAAACGAGGAAGCAAACGAGCGCCAGAGAATAGACCGTCTGCTGCGGCTTGACTACGAGAAGAAGATCGACAGGCTCAGGTCTCTTATCCGGGAGCCGGATGCGGAACGCCCGCAGAGTGAAAAGGCCGAAGCCCCGGCCTCCCGCGACCGGCAGCCTGTGCCCATGACCAGAGAGGAGATGGTGGAGACCATCAGGCGCATAAAGAACGTCACCGAGGAGAGCCCGGAGATATACTCCCCTGACTTCTCGCTCGACCGGCTGGCGGAGATCACCGACTGTAAATCCGTATATCTGTCATACGTCATCAACACTGAATTGAAAAAGAACTTCAACACCCTGATCGCTGAAGCCAGAATCAGGAAAGCCTGCGAGCTGCTCCTCGACGAAGACACGGCCCATACCCTCACGCTCGACGCGATAGCGGAGAGGGTCGGCTACAAATCACGCTCCCACTTCAGCGCCGTGTTCAAGAAAATCACCGGCATATCCCCTTCGAGATACGCAGCCATAGCACGGGAGGCATGACAGCGGGCCACCCTGAAGGAGTGAATTTCGGTGGAAAACGCTGCATCAGGCGCCCGGATCGCCTGAAACTCGTCTGATTTTATAATTCCGCACACATACGGCCTTGATTATTCATGCTCCTAATCCGATATAGACTAAATTTGCAACCGAAGTCAGCAATCCGGATCAGGGAGCCGACATTCACAGACAAATACCAGTTTAACCAAAAACACAACAAAATGTCAAGAACGCTACACACTCCAAGAAGCTTCTGCCTGGCGGCCGTTCTCGCGGCGCTGCCTCTCCTCTCCCTCCCATCGCAGGGGGCCGCGGCGGAAGAGCCGATCATCTCCATGGTGACGCAGGCCCATGTGCAGGCCGGCGGAAAAGAACTGTCATTCCGGCTTATGGCATCCGAGACCACCTCCGTGACGGTGGATTTCGGAGACGAGGAAAAAACTTTCGAGATCACGGCATCGGCATCGCCTGACGACGCGACATGGATTGACGGCCCTATTCCGGCCGACGGTGAGATCAAGGTCTACGGAGATCCGCAACTAATTGACTACGTTGACCTCTACGGCGTATATCTCTCCCAGGCGGAGATGAGCAGGCTCTCCAATCTGTCGGTGCTCATCCTCTCCCACAACCAGCTTACCGACTTTGATTTCTCTCCATTCAAAAGCCTCCAGTATCTCGACATCCGCGACAATGCTTTCGCCAACCTGAAGCTCGACCAGAGGCTCGACGAGCTCGCATATCTCGACATCAGCTACAGCGCCACACAGATCGACTATAGCTTCTCCCTGGCCAACTATCCCAATCTGCTGATGTTCGAGTCCACCAGCATGCCGATATACTCCATCGATCCGTCGGTGTGTCCGGGACTCATACAGCTCTCGATCGACGGCACAAACGTTTCCTATCTCGACCTTTCCGGGAATCCGGAACTGAGAATCCTGAACATCAGCGAGACTCAGATCAGGAACATCGACGTGACACCATGCCCGAAGCTGGAACAGCTCTACTGCAACCATGAGGGCTCACTCAACAACGAATACAAGATATCGTCGCTCGACGTCTCGCAAAACCCTCAGCTCAAAGTGCTGTTCTGCACCGGAAACCTGCTCACAGACATAGACGTAAGCAACAATCCCCTCCTCACCGACCTCTATGCCGGGAAAAACCACCTCACACACGTCGACATCTCCGAGAATCCCGACATCATAAACCTCTCCATCAGGCGCAACGACTTCACATTCGCCACTATGCCGATAGTGGATGAACGGGTGAATCTCGAATGGTCGCCCATGAATCCCATGAAGGTCGACCCGGCATATCCCGAAGGAGCCTCCATCGACCTGAGCGACAAGGTGCTCCGCGAAGGCGGCGAGACATATGCGATGGCCTTCATGGTCAACAACCTCGAGCCGTCATACCCCATACAGCTCGTGGAGGGCACCGACTATACCTACGCCGACGGGACCGTCACCCTTAAGCGTGAGATGGCCGACAGCTGCTACGTGGAGTTCTTCAACACACTCTTCGACGGCGGCGTGACGGCTACCTCAAACTTCAAGGTGAAATCAAAGGAGCAGTTCGGCAAGCCCACGAAGGTAGTCTCCATGACGACCCTCGCCGAGGCAGGCACCGAACTGAGCTACAATCTCTATCTCGGCGCCAGGAACGCCGACTATGACAATCCGGTGGAGATATATGTCGACTTCGGCAACGGCGAGCTCGTGCCTTTCCAGGTGACGTCGCAGTCTCCCGTCAACGGAACAGTCGCCGGCCCCGAAATCGGCATATACGTGCCCGACGGCCAATTCCTTTCCTATCTTGAAGTCAACGGCGTGCCTCTCGCAGGCATCAACGTCTCGGCGGCAAGGGAACTGGAGGTCATCGACATCGAGAACTGCGGCATAGAGGATATCGACCTCTCATGGAACAACGAGCTGACAAAAATCAACGTTTCCAACAACAACCTGCGCTCGCTCGACCTCTCGGGCGTGAACAAGGCTTTCGTGAAAAACGTGCTTACCCAGGTCTATGCCTTCGGCAACCAGATCGGGAGATTCGTGATCGAGAACAAAGACATCATAACCGACATCAATCTCGCCGACAACGATCTCGAGGAGATTGACATAACAGACGCGGAATTCCTGACGAGCCTCAATCTATCAGGCAACAGATTCGCCGAGATCAACCTTAGCGGATGCAAGTCGATGCAGAATCTCGATCTGTCGAGAAACGACCTTACTTCCCTCAGCATTCCCGAAGAGGCCCTCTCAACCCTGACGTCGCTGAAGGTGGACAACAACGCCTTCGATTTCGCGACCCTTCCGGTGAAAACCGCCACCATGTATTCCTTCCAGTATGCACCGCAGGCCATGATAGACATCCCCTCGAAAGCATACAGGGTAGACCTCTCGAAACAATGTGTGGACGTTCCCACCTCATATATAACATACGACGAAAACTGGCAGCCGACGGTAGTCACCGAGACCAATCCTACGGTTATCACATGGTTTGACGCCGAAGGCAATGAGCTCGCCGAGGGCTCCGACTATACCGTAGACAACGGCATCACATCGTTCTCCGGCGATATGGTGGGCCGGAACGTATATGCCGTGCTTTCCAACGCTTCGCTGCCCGACTTCAGCGGCGACAACGCCCTGGCTACCACTGTGGCCACGATAGCCGGAGCTCCTCAGAACGTGCTCGCCTCGTTCACTACCACCGAGGGTGGACAGACAGTAGACCTGCGCATGGCGTCGGCGGAAGAAGGCACATATGTATATGTAGACTGGAGCGGCGACGGCAGCTATATGCAGGAATGTCAGCTCTCCACCACCTACACGGCATTCGAGGCTACGACGACAAAGGGCGCCGACGTGAAGGTGCTGGCATATGAGGACAACGACCCCATCACCGTCTTCTCCATGACCGGAGCATCCGTAAAGGATGTGGACGTGACGAAAATGAAGAACGCCGTCATGATCGGCATCTTGCATGGCGAGCTCGATGAAATCACACTCCCAGAGAGCGACAATCTGCGCGAGCTGGTGCTCGAGGGCAACAACCTCAAGGCCGTAGACCTCTCCCGCAACCCCAACCTGTATTCAGTGGTGCTCAACGACAATATGCTGGAGGCGGTCGACTTCTCGGCAAACGGCAACATCGAATGGCTTTCGATATCAGACAACAGCCTCAAGACCCTTGACGTGAGCATGCTTCCGGGCCTCTATCAGCTTCACGCCCACCGCAACAACCTCGAGGCAATCGACCTTTCGGCAAACCCCCGTCTGGGCACAATCGGATTCGAGAGCAACATGCTGTCGCAACTCGACCTCAGCCATAACCTCGAGCTGCTTCAGGTGATAATAGGACGCAACCGCATGAACTTCGCCACACTGCCTCTGCCGAGGGAGGAATGGGGCACACTCTACTCCTATTCCAACCAGGAGCCGATGAGCGTGAAATGTGAAGACGGAAAGGTCGACCTCTCGTCGCAGGCCGAGGTGGAATCAGTTCCGACCACATATTATTGGTTCCTCGGAGTTCCGGAGCTCGACCCTGAAGCGGGCACCGTAACAGGTGTGCTCCTGGAGGAAGACACCGACTACACCATCGAGAACGGCGTGACGACATTCCTCCGCAAGCCTACTGACTACGTGACATGCGTGATGCAGAACGAGGTGTTCCCCTATCTGGCACTCTTCACCGACCCCGTCGAGGTGAATATTTCCGGAATCGACACTGTGGAGAATGATGCTCCCGAAATCACCCTCCAGGGCAACACAATCACCGTCAGCGGCGCCTCATACGCCGAGATCTGCGACATCAACGGCATCAGCATAACGATGGCACATCACGGAAACATCCATGAGGCCGCCAACCTCTATCCGGGGATCTATCTGGTGAAAGCCGACGGCACCACCAGGAAGGTCATTGTGAAATAAGACAGACACTATAAGGAAAAGACTCCGGACGCCTGATAGACAGACGTCCGGAGTTTTTTCCCCATACCGTCCGGAATACCTTCCGGGCCGGCTGAGCGATCAATAGTTGCAGGCCTCGATCTCGAAGAAGCTCTGCGGATGGGCGCATACCGGGCACTTCTTGGGAGCCTCTTCAGCCACTGTCACGTAGCCGCAGTTGCGGCATATCCACATCTTCTGCTGCGGACGCGCGAACACTTCCTTCTCCTCCAGGTTCTGAGCGAGCTTGCGGTAGCGCTCCTCGTGGCGCTTCTCGATCTGGCCCACCATCCTGAACTTGGCGGCGATTTCGGTGAAGCCCTCTTCCTGGGCCTCTTTCGCCATGACGTCATACATGGTGGTCCATTCGTAGTTCTCCCCCTGGGCTGCCGCCTTCAGATTGTCGAGCGTGGAGTGGAGGTCGCCTCCCTCGAGGTATTTAAACCAGAGCTTGGCGTGTTCCTTCTCATTGCCTGCGGTCTCCTCGAAGATGGCGGCTATCTGCTCGTAGCCCTCCTTGCGGGCCTTGGATGCGAAATAGGTATACTTGTTGCGGGCCATCGACTCCCCGGCGAAAGCGGTCTGGAGATTCTTTTCTGTCTTTGTTCCTTTAAGGTCTTTCATATTCATTTGCTATATAAGACGCGCATGACCATCATGCGCTATAAATCATAACAACCAACCGGCTCCGAAAGTTCACCTGATACAACTCTGTATTAAATAAAACAAGAGGTCGGACCTCGGTATACATTTTTTTGCCTCATTATTTGGGAATATTTATTAAATTTGCAGTTGAATTCAAGATATGTGTCGCCGGAGCATCAGGGAAAGCGAGGCATATTGAATAAAACACGATGTCGAATGAAGGTCAGCCCCATTATCAGAAGAATCATATCTCATAATCACATCACATTCCGACTGCAGGTGATTATTGCGGTGGTCATGATGTCGCTGCCGGCCCTGACATGCCGTAGCTTCACCGTCTCGCAGCAGACCCGTGAGGAAGCGGAGCGCCTTCTCGAGGAATGTGAGTCAGCCGCCGCGCTGCGGCAATATGACCTGATGGTGAGCCGGGGCACGGCCCTCATGCGACTCGGGATGTCGGCCGGACGGGAAGACGATGAAATCATCGGGGCGAGCTACGTATTGCGTGGGAGGGTCAACCGGCGCGACACCGCCGACATGAGCCCCGACGTGATAAGGCTCGAGACATCGCTTCCACATCTCGAGGGGGAGAAGAAATGGGGGATCGCGGCCCATGCCACCAAAGCGCTCTCGGTCTATTACCATCTCATAGGCTCCGACTTCTCGCGGGCATCCTCATATGCGTTCAGGTCGCTTGAACATTCCCGCCGCGCCGGGTCGCTGCGGAAAGAGGTGGACGCCCTTTCGGGCCTCGCCAGCATTTATTTCAACAAGGGCGACAACTCCGGCTTCGACTATGCGCTTGCCAGCTACCGCAAGGCCAGGGAGCTGAAAGAGGAGCGCGAGCTCTACGTGCCCACCTCCAACATGGCCAACTATCTCTTCAACCAGAACAAGCTTCACGAAGCGCTGAAATACCTTAAAGAGTCTGACGGAATCGCGTCCGGGCTGCACATGGACTCCGAGAGAAGCTATATCAATTCATTCTACGGCGACATCTACGGAGCCATGGGGCGCAACGCGGAGGCAGAGAAATATTACCGACTCAGCATCAGCGACGACAAGGCGTCGAGCAAATACGACCGCATCTATTCCCGCATATGCTATGCGATCTTCCTGATGAGGGAAAACCGTGCCGAAGAGGCTTTAGGGCAGCTGAGGGATGCAGAGGCGCTGAGCGAGGACTACAGGGTGCAGTCGTTTCGCATCCAGATCTATAACCTTCTCTCCTCTATCTACGAGCATAAAGGGGATTACAGCAAGGGGCTCGACTACTACCGGCTCGGGGCCGAGATGCGCGACTCGATATTCACCCGGGAGAAGGAACGGGAGTTCACACTGCTCGACCTGCGCTACAAGGTGTCGGAAGAGCAACGGCGCAACGCCGAACAGAGCATGGAGATCATGCGCAAAAACCGTACCCTCGCGGCAGGCGCGGCTGTCGCCGTCCTGCTGCTCGCGCTCCTTATCGGCGGCTTCTTCTATTACAAGAGGCGGATGCGCGACTACAGGGCAACAGTGAGCCGCAGCCTCGAGAACGCCGAGACGGAGCGGCGCCTGCGCGAACAGCTCGAGAAGGCGCTCGCCGACCGCCGAGAAAACGCCTCGCAGAAGACTTCCGGACTAAGCGACAGCAAACGACAGGAGATGTTTGCCACCCTCGAGAGGTTGATGAACGAGGAGAAGATCTACCGCCAGACCGATCTCTCGCTCGAGAAGACAGCCGCCATGCTCCAGACCAACCGCACATACCTCTCCCAGATCGTCAATGAGGAGACCGAGGGATCGTTTTCGACCTACATCAATTCATTCCGCCTCCGGGAGGCCATAGAGCTTCTGTCTGACCCCGACAACGACGCCCCGTTGAAAAACATAGGCCTCGAGGTGGGATTCTCAAGCCCGTCAAACTTCTATTCGCTCTTCCGACAGAAGGTAGGCGTGTCGCCCTCGGTGTTCCGCAGTAATGTCAAGAATATTAGAAGAGGCAATAAAAATAATCAATTTGACAATCAAGATTAACAATTTACGAATTAAACGGTCGAAAACTTTGACATCCTTTGCTTGATTGATAAATTTGGGCTCAAATTCAATCGGCAGAGGAAGCCGGGGAAACCCGCCGGGTTGAAACCGGTTTCTGATCCATAATATTAACTTCAATCCAACTCCGACATGAAAAGATTGACCACTTTGATGGTTGGAATGGGCATCGCAGTCGCAGGCATAGGAATCTATGCCGAAGTGCCGGCTGACTTCAGACTCCCCCAGGGGTATGACCCATTCAATCTAAACTACAGTTTCTCGCCCGAGCAGCTCAAGGCGCTGCAGGGAGAGGCTCCGGCAGCCGCCCCGCAGACAGGGAGACACGGGCGCATGACCGAAATCAAACACGAGGGCGCCGAGACACCTCAGTATTTCGTGGCAGCCCAGACCTACCACAAGGACTACGTGTTCAACTACGAGGGTGGCGCGGTGACCACCTACGACATCGGCGTCAAGGTAGACGGCGACAAGGTCACCATCAGCAACTTCTTCAACCTCGAGGCCCAGTCGACGGAATGGATGCAGGGTGAGGACTGGGATGTGGAGGGCGTCTACGACCCGGAGGCCCATACAGTAACCATACCCGCTCTCCAGGACTATGAGTCATCGACCAAATGCGGCAAGATCGGCGACACATATATATGTATACTCGCAGCCGGCGAAGTCAACGACAAAGGACAGATGGCTCCGGCCGACGAGCTCGTCTTCAATGTGGTGGGCGACTTCGAGGCCCTCACCACCGACATGGACTTCGGTATAATGAACTATATCGAGGCAGCCGGCATGGCATACGGATTCCAGACCATGTACCGCAGCTTCTATGCCTCGCTTCCCGGCGACGAGCCGAAGCTCATCGCCTTCAACAACTCGTTTGAGTTCGGCCAGACATATCCGAATACTCCCGCTACCAAGACGGTGACTGTCTTCAATGTCAGCGGAGTCGACGTGGACTATGCGGTGAATGTCGAGTCTGACGGCAACGCCTTCTCCGCCACTCCGGAGGCCGGCGTGATCGACGCCAGGAGCTATCTGGAATACACACTTACCTTCAACACCCCGGAGGTCGGTGAATACGAAGGACTTGCATCGGTGGCATATGAAGGAGCAGCCGAAGACCCGCAGCCCATCGACGTGCTGATGTTTGGCGAGGTTATCCCCTTCCCCGACTATTCCGAGATCGTGAAGGGCGGCGAGTTCCAGTTCTCCACCAACATCGAGTATCCCTTCGAGATGACCGAAGTGGAAGGCCAGAGAGTGGCCCGCTCCACAATCAACGGCCAGTACGGCTCCTCGCAGCTCACAGTGACTTTCTCCGTGCCTGAAGACAATATCGGCACCCTCTCCTGGAAAGGCGTCACCACCAACAACAGCTACTGGTATTGCAACGCCGGCGGCGTGTTTGTCGATGACCTGGGCACTCCCCTCTTCTCCGAGACCGGCACCGCCGACATCAGCCGCTCCATCGAGTTAGGTCCCGGCGAGCACACGGTGCGCTTCCAGTATGACGGCTACCAGTATACCGGCGACGAGGCCAACGGTCTGTATGTATATGACCTTGAGCTCGTCAACACTCCGGCCGAGGCCCTGAACGTGGTGATGGAGACTCCGGAGGTTGACTTCGGCAACTTCCTCATCCGCGACGACAACGGCGTTGCCGGCAATGCCGTGATAGTAATCCGCAACAAAGGCACCGAACCCCTCTCCATCGCTTCGGCAGAGAGCGACAACGAGGCATTCTCGATTGACGCCCTGCCAGACACCTCGGCCGGTCTGCTCGAGACCATCTCCCTCCCTATCACGTTCACAGCCAAGGAGGCCGGTGAATACGAAGGCGTCATCACCATCTGGACAAGCGCCGGCACAGTGACTGCCAACGTCAAGGCATACGCACGCCGCATGACCGACTTCTCGGCACTCGTAACCGAGGGTCTGGAATACGTCACATCGTTCGACACCAACGAGACCGCTCCCTTCGAGATGGACGGCGCCACAGCCTACAACGCCAACTCCGGCGAGGCCGACACCACGCCGACACAGGCATGGGTCCAGATCAACTTCACAGTGCCGGCCGGCAAGGCAGCCATCGTAAGCTGGGACGGCCACAGCTACGGCCACGTCCAGAATCCCGAGATGGAATGGGACGGAGACTACTCATATTTTGAATATCAGCATCCCATGAACTCCGGCAGCAACCAGTGTTACGGCGACAAGGACTGCGGCAGCGACGTCCAGTTTGGCGATGAGTTCTGGGCCGACAAGCTCACCTGCATCCCCGGCGACCACTTCTTCAAGTTCCAGTTCAACAAGAACGGCGACGGCCTCATCAGCGAGAAAGACCGTCTCGAGATCTCCAACTTCAGGATCCATCTTGTAGACTTCCCCGAGCACGGCGTGGAGGCCGACACCTACGAGGTTGAGTTCGAGCCCACTTACGTCGGCGAGAACAGATATATGACGGCCGTGGTCAACCTGAAGAACACCGGCAGCGAGGTTCTCGAGATCACAGGCGAGGAATCGGGCCATCCCTTCTACGGCGTTGTGCCCGAGTATGCGAAGGCCCAGTACAACCAGACAGTGCAGGTAGGCCTCTGGTTCTTCCCCTCCGAGGAAGGCGACTTCACCGGCGAGGTGACATTCCAGACCAATGCCGGCGACGTGGTGATCAACTGCCACGGCACCACCAAGCCCATGGAAGGAATCCTTCTCTGCGGCGACGTCGAGGATGAAGCCTATGGCTGGAGCTTCTACGACGCCGACGCCGACGGCAACTGCTGGAGCCTCGGCTACAGCCTCTGGGGCGACGCTCCGCAGTGGGTACACAGCGGCCACGACTGCTTCGGCTCCAACTCCTGGACCTACGACTCAGGAGAGATTGCTCCCGACAACTGGCTCTTCTCGCCGGTGATCACCATTCCTTCCGACGGCGCCATGCTCCAGTGGTTTGCAGCCTCACACCACCACGAGCGCTACGCCGAGAACTACAGCGTATACGTAGTTGATCCCGTTGAGACCGCCGACCCGACCAACCTCGACAACCAGACGGCTCTCTTCAGCGAGACACTGACAGTCGAATCAGCCGACGTATGGCAGGAGAGGACACTCGATCTCGCCGAATTCGCAGACCAGAAGGTACAGATCGCATTCCGCCACCACGACTGCGACGGCCAGTATGTATTGAAGATCGACGACATCTTCGTATTCGACATGGAGAAATGGGCAAGCCTCGGAGTCGAGAATATCGGCGACAGCTTCGGCGAGGCCGTCTCCACAGAGATCTATGACATCAACGGCATCCGCCTCAACAGCCTCACCGATGGCGTCAACATAGTGCGCGTCACCTACTCCGACGGCACAGTGAAGACCCACAAGATAATAGTAAGGAAATGAGAAAAACCATAATGCTGACTACAGCGTGTCTGGCCCTCTGGGCCGGACAC
>USHH01000017.1 GCA_900554345.1 uncultured Bacteroidales bacterium
CACCGACGCAGGGGGGGTGGGGGGGGGGCCGCCCGCGGGGGGGGGGGGGAGCCACTCGGTGCCGTCCCCTACCACGTCGTAAAGGAGCGTGATGGAGTCATCGTCGTAGTCGAAGAGGGAGATGGGGCGACGCAGATATTTCCCGTCGACGGCGATATTGACAAACTGCCCCGGGGCAGAGATCGCGCCGGTGGCGCCGGCCGCCTTGAGCAGCATGGTGCGGGCGGTGAGGCGCCGGTTGTAGATTACGCTGAATATCTCTTTTCTGTTCATATCCGATTTGCTCTGGACAGTGGGGAAACATGCCGGAGGCATGTCCCTACAGTCCGGATTCATGATTCATTATATTATTGGCGGAGGCTTACGACGGCGCCGTTGTGGAGGGTGAGGACAGGCACGGAGCGGAGAGTCATCCCCTCGAATACCGATACCTTTCCCTTGGAGACGAACTCGCTGCCTACGACCTTGAAATCGCGGTCGAGAGCAACGCCTGCGATGTCGGCGGGGTCGCCGGGAGTGAGCCACGACTGCGGGAGGCCGAGTATGTCGCGGGGGCGGAGGGCCATCAGCTCCACGAGGCGGTCGATGCCCACGATGCCTGAAGCAACCAGAGCCGTATAAGAGGCGGCGAAGGCGGTCTCGAGGCCCACGACGCCCATGGCGCTGAGGGAGAGGCCGCGCGACTTCTCCTCGATGGAGTGCGGGGCATGGTCGGTAGCGATGACGTCGATGGTGCCGTCGGCAAAGCCCTCGAGCAGGGCCTGGCGGTCTGAGGGGGAACGCAAGGGAGGGTTCATTTTGAATCGTCCGTCGTCCTGGAGGTCCTCGTCGCATAGGAGCAGGTAGTGGGGAGCTGTCTCGCCCGTGACATTGAGACCGTCTTTCTTGGCGTCGCGGAGCAATGCCACGCTCTCCTTGGTGGAGATATGGCATATATGGAGGCGGCAGCCGGTGTCGGCGGCCAGTTTTATGTCGCGCTCCACCTCACGCCACTCGCTCTCGGAGCAGATTCCCTTGTGGCCATGGGTGCGACCCCAACGGCCGTCGTGGATGTAGCCGCCGCGCAGCAGGTCGTTGACCTCGCAATGGGCGGCGAGGATCTTGCCGGTGGGGGCGATACCCGCCATGGCGCGGCGCATCACGTCTTCCGACTGCACACCGGAGCCGTCGTCGGAGAATCCGGCTACATACGGGGCGAGGGCCTCGTAGTCGACAAGCTCCTCACCCATCCGTTTGCGGGTGATGGAGGCGTAGGGCCATACACGGATGGCGGCGTCGCGGTCAATGATGTCGAGCTGTGTCTGGAGCGTCTCGCGGGAGTCGGGCACAGGATTGAGGTTGGGCATGGTGCAGACGGTGGTGAAGCCGCCTGCGGCGGCAGCGCGGGAGCCGAGGGAGATGGTCTCCTTGTAGCTGTAGCCGGGCTCGCGGAGATGCACGTGCATGTCTACGAACGATGGGAAGAGGGAAAGGCCGGAGCAGTCGATGACTCTGGCTCCATCCTCGGGCAAAGAGGGTGCTACCTGTGAGATCTTTCCGTCGGCCACGGCGATGTCGGCGTCGACGAAGGACTTTCCGCGCCACACGCGGCCGTTTCTGAGGAGCAGTCTGTCAGTATCTTCCATTGCAGTAAGAGATAGCACCGGATGGTGTGGAAACATGCCGGAGGCATGTCCCTACAAGCCGGTTGATTGATTTTGTGATGTAATGGATAGCGGTTAATTTAAGGCGGGAATGGCGGCCTACAGAAAAAAAACGAGGCCACCCCATGGTTAGGGCACCTCCGAGATCTTTTGATATGCATTTCTTGCTGGGATTCAACATAGCCGCTGTCTGCCTGAAAATTTTCCAAAATTACAATGAAATCCCCACACGTGCAAATTTTCAGCCGAAAAACGGCAAAAAAGTCGGGACGTCATTCTGCATATTCACAAAAAATATTTAGTACTTTTGCGGTATGAAAAACTCACCTATCATCATGATGGCGGCCATAGGCGCCATAGGAGCCACGGCAGGCACCAGCGCAGCCTCCGGCAAAGACATAGATTATAATGGAATAGACCGCCGTATAGCCACTGAACGCAGGGCGAAGGTCGACTCGCTCTGCTACGACATATCATTCAGCCTTCCTGCCGAGCGCGACAAACGCATAGAGGGAAAGGAGACCGTAAGCTTCAGCTATACAGGACGGCCCGGCGAGGAGCTGCTGCTCGACTTCAAGGGGGAAGCCGGACAGATCAGGGAGGTGATCCTCAACGGAGAGCGGTATGATGCGGAGATGAAAGGCGAGCACCTCGCCTTTCCCGACAGCCTGATGCAGCAGGGACGCAACGACATCACCATCACCTTCACCGCCGGCGAGCGGGCGCTCAACCGGCGCGACGATTTCCTCTACACGCTGTTTGTGCCCTGTCGGGCACGCACTGTCTTCCCCTGCTTCGACCAGCCCGACATGAAGGCCACCTTCCGCCTGAAGCTGGAGGTGCCGGAAGAATGGCAGGCGGTGTCGAACACCATAGTAGAAAAGGAGACGGAGCTGCCCGAGGGACGCAAGCTCGTGACTTTCGGTCCGACGGAGCCGCTGAGCACGTATCTCTTCGCCTTCGCGGCGGGAGCCTTCTCCCGGCAGGAGTTCGAAGCCGACGGGAGGCGATTCGGAATCTACTACCGCGAGACCGACCCGGCACGCATCGCACAGCTGCCCGAGATCGCCGCCGACGTGGCGGCGTCGCTCGCCTGGCAGGAGGAGTACACCGGTATCCCCTACCCTTTCTGCAAATACGACCTCGTGATCATCCCCGGATTCCAGTTTGGCGGCATGGAGCACACGGGCGCCACCTTCTACAGCGACACGCGGATGTTCCTGCCGGCCAACGCCACTCCCGACGACCGTCTGTCGCGCACACAGCTCATAGCCCACGAGACGACCCACATGTGGTTTGGCGACTATCTGACGATGCGGTGGTTTGACGACGTGTGGACGAAGGAGGTCTTCGCCAACTACTACGCCGCGGCAATCACGCGGGAGCGGCTGCCGCAGTTCGACCATGACCTCGACTGGCTGCGCACCTACGTGGGAGCGGCCCAGAAGGAGGACCGCACGACAGGCGCCACCTCGATACGCCAGGGGCTCGACAACCTCGGCGACGCGGGGCTCGTGTATAACAACATCATCTACGACAAGGCGCCGGTGATGATGGCGAAGCTCGTGGAGCTGATGGGATCCGACGCCTTCCGCGCCGCCATCAGGGAATATCTCGACACCTACGGCTACGGCAACGCCACCTGGGATGAGTTGGTGGCAATCCTGGCACGCCACACCGACAAGCCGGTGGAGGCGTTCAGCCACGCATGGGTCAACGAGGCCGGCTGGCCAGAAATCAGAGTGACCACCGACGGAAAGAGCGTCACGGCCACCCAGCGCGACCGGCGTGGGAGCGCCACACTCTGGCCCCAGAGTTTCGGAGTGGCCGTATATGACGGCGACAGCATGCAGAGCGTGACGCTGACCTTCTCGGCCGGCGACTCCACAGCCAGCGCGGAGCTACCGCAGGCCATAGCCGACGGAGCCGGGGTGATGACCGTGGTTAACCACAACGGCAAAGGATATGGCCTCTTCACACTCGATGCGGTAAAGGCCCGGAAGACCTCGGCGCTGCTTAAGGGAACCAACCACTGTCTCAGCAACGCCGGGGTGACGGCGCAGCTGATGAACCTCCAGGAGAACGCCCTCTGCAGCAATATCGACAAGGGTTGGTGGGCTTCCGAGATGGCCGACATGGTAAGCAATGAAAGCGACCCGCTGCGCGGCATGATGCTGGCGCAATTCATCGGCGCCCTGCTGCCCGACATCGCCGACAGCGACAGCCTGGAGGCCAGACTGCTCGACATGGCGACAAGTCATCCGATTGCGGCAGTGGGCACGACACTGCTCCGTGGCCTCTACACCTCCGGCAAGTCGCCGGCCACCACACAAGCCATCTACAGGCTATGGGAGGAGGCCGCCTCTCCCCTTCTCGGAGAACGCGACTACATGGACATGGCGCTGCAGCTGGCAGTGAGGATGCCGGAGAAGAGCGACAGCCTCACGGCACGGCAGATGGAACGCATCACCAACCCCGACCGCCGGAAACAATTCGCGTTCATCAGCCGTGCCGTGGCGCCTGATGCGGAAGCGAGACTGGCGTTTTTCAACGAGCTGCTGAAGGCTGAGAACCGTACGGTAGAGCCATGGACGGGCAAAGCACTCTCGCTGCTCTGCCATACGCTGCGTGGCGCGGAGGCGGCCGCATATATCAGGCCGGCGCTGGAAATCCTGCCGGAGATCCAGGCCACGGGCGACATCTTCTTCCCGGCCAACTGGTGCAGAAACCTGCTGTCGGGGCAGCGGACACCGGAGGCGCGCGAGGCGTTGCGGAGCTATCTCGAAGGGCATCCTGACCTGAAGCCGATGCTGCGGAGCAAGGTGCTGATCGGCGGGGCGCCGCTGCTCAACAACCAACCTTAATGTAGGGATGCACCCCGGTGCATCCGGTCGCACAACCACGACCGTCAGACCGGAGCGGCTGCACCGGGGTGCAGCCCTACAAACCGGATTCTACAGATACCCATACACCCTGATCTGCATTTCTTGACAAATGTCAATGTTTTTTCAATCAGGAGGCTTTAAATTTGCGGCACTGAATCAAATCTCTCAACAGACAACCTAAACACCAAAGTATGGGAAAGAAATTTACCACCATTCTGATGGCAGCGCTGACAGCAGCCTCCGGCATGGCTATGGAGGCAACTACGGCATAGCTACAGGCGCCACATCAGGGAAAGCCCGCAAGCTGCCGACATTCTACAAGGAAACACGCAGACTGAATCCGGCTAAGGAGAAGCCGGCTGAGATGCCCCGCCCGGGCCAGAGGGCACTGATGCCCACAGCGCCAATAAGGAAAAGTCCGCTCCGCATCACCGACGGAGGCACCGACATTTACGGATGGGCGTATTACGGAGATCCTACCGGAATGTACAGAGTTGTCGGCAAAACCGCGCAGCTCTACTGGGCCGATAAATTCGTGGAGACAGCCGGCTGGTATACCATCAGCGAGGGATGGCTGAAAGACGGCAGGCTCTACGGCTATGCCCCCAACCAGTTTAACGGCCAGGTCTCAGGCCTCGACGTAGTAGTATACGACTTCAACAACGGCGACATCCTGGAGACGGAGTCGCTGGAGATGAACTGCTATTTCGACCGTCTGGCCTACAATCCTAAGGACGACTACGTCTACGGCTTCGGCATGATGTGGGACGTCGACCCCGTGAACTACGTCTATATGAAAGCACCGGCCTCCAACCCGGGAGCGGGCGAGTTCATCGCCAACATACCAGACTACACCAAAGAGTTCCGCTCCATATGCTACAACGCGGAAGACGGACTTTTCTATGGAGTAAGCGGAGAGGGCACCTTCTGCTCGATAGACACCGAGGGCAACTATACGGAGCTATTCAGCCTCGGCCTCGATCCTATGGTATGGAATTCAGGTTATAAATCCGGAATCGTCTACAGCCAGGCAGAGGGATGCTATTTCTGGAACAATGTGACCTGGAACGAGGACTGGTCAATATCCATCAACCTCTCGAAGATAGATCCAGCCAAGCAAACCCTCGAACTCTACTGCACACTGCCGGAAGAATTCTACTTCTTTGTATCTCCTGATGATGTAAGCGACGACACAGCCGCCCCGCGCATCTCGGAAATGGGAGAAGTGTCGTTTGCAAACGGCTCGCTGACAGGCAGGATCACCTATCAGACACCGACCGCGACTATCGGCGGAGAGACACTGGCAGGCGACATCGACGTATATGCCGAGCTTGACGGAACGCCCTACGCCGGCCCCATCGCATGCGCACCCGGAGAGAAAGTGACTTTCGACTACACGGAGCTGGATCGCGGGATGCACGTATTCAGCGAATATACCATAGCCGACGGACATAAGTCTCCCGTACTCACGAGGGAGTTCTTCATCGGCGTCGACACTCCGTCGGCACCCGCCCGCGTCACCTTCCACCAGCAGGAGACCGTATTCGCAGTATGGGACGAAGTGACGACCGGAGCACATGGAGGATATATCGACCTCGAGGACCTCAGCTATAACGTCTACATCAACGGAGAGTTCTACGGCAAGAGCGACACCTTCTACCTCGACAACATCGTATTGCCCGATGACGTCACCATGAGCCTCTACTCCGCATCCGTAACGGCAGTGAGCGGAGGCTACGAGTCGACACCCACCTACTCCAACGAGATAGCCTACGGCAAGCCCTTCGACCTTCCGCTCGAGATCAAACCCACCCTGGAACAAGCCAAGATCTGCTACTCCATAGACGCCAACCAGGACGGCAACTGCTGGCTTATCGACGAAGCCGAGCAGGCATTCATCATAAATTATCCTCCGTATGGCGATGCTCAGGACGACTGGCTGATTCTGCCTCCGGTAAACATCACGGACACGGAGAAGTATTATCCGGTGGAATTCCTCATCTGCAAGGGGAGCGCCTTCTGGCCTGAGAGCCTTGAGGTCTTCGCCGGCACTTCACCCGAATCGGAAGACATGACGATAGAGCTGATCAGCGACCTGGAGCCATCAATCACCTATCCGGCATACCAGAAAGTCAGCGCGCTTCTGAAAGTGGAAGAGCCCGGCGCCTACTACATCGGCTTCCACTGCAACTCCGGAAGCGAAAACTACGGCCTCAAGCTGAAAGACATCTCAGTGGCAGACAACAATGTGACAGCTGCCTCACCCGACTATGCAAGCAATGTAGACATCGAGGGCGCCGAGGAAGGCGAGCTCCAGGCATACGTTCAGTTCAGCTTCCCGACACGCACCATCTCAGGCCAGAGTTTACCCGAAGACGCAGTACTGAAAGCCACCATCGAGGGCTACGACACAGTAGAGATCGAAGGCACCCCCGGCTCGCGCGGCAAAGCCACCGTCGAGACCGACCAGGGCGACAACAGCATCTCGATCCAGATCTCGCTCGGCGAGCTCAACGGCCCGAAGATGATGACCACCGTCTACACCGGCATCGACGTGCCTGTGGCAATCAGCGACGTGGATGTAGAGGCATCGGCCGACATGCAGTCGATGAAGATCACCTGGAAAGCTCCGACCGAGGGCGCCAACGGAGGCTACGTGAATCCGGCCGGTATCTATTACAATATCTTCAAGGCCATCCAGACACCCTACGGCACCCAGTATGACCAGATCGCCACCACGGAAGAGGGCGTGACTGAATACGAATACACATTCGACCCGGCGACCTCGGACTTCCAGATGGACCAGGTGCTCCTCGCAATCCAGCCAGCCGACGAGGCCGGCGTGCAGAACGAGATGACGCTCGCGGGAGCGGTGCTCGGCACTCCCTACATGCTGCCGATGTATGACAACTTCGAGGACGGCTTCAACCTCAATCCATGGCTCGTGATGCGTCCGGGCGATGAATACCTCGCCACCTACGGCATATACTACCTCAACCAGATCGGCGGATTCGAGAATTACGATGGAGCTGCCTTGGCCGCTATGGGCAACGACGGCGAGAAAGGACGTCTCGAACTCCCCCGCTTCGCTACCACCGGCATCGAGAACGCCATGATAAAGCTCGACATGTATACCGGCCACCTCTGCGCCAACACCACGCTCTACGGCTATACCTCCGGCACGGAAGACGCTCCTGTGGAGATCGCCACGATCAACGTGACGCCCGACAACGAGGAATTCCACACAGTGATCCTTGACCTTCCCGCCGAACTCATAGGCAAGGAGTGGGTGCAGGTATATATCGAGAACTCCTTCACCGGCGAGCAGGTGATCATGCTCGTGAAATCGATCGAGGTGAGCGAAGGCTCATCGGTTGCCGACCTAAGCGACGTACGCCGCGTGGCAGCCGGCAAGGGCATCGCCATACTGACAGGCTTCGAGGGATCCGACGTCAGCATCTACCGCATCGACGGCACAAGCGCCGCAAACCTGCGTGTGGCCGACCATGTGACTGAGGTGAAGCTCGACAAGGGAATCTACCTCGTCAAGACTAATGACAGGACCTACAAGGTAATCGTAAGATAAACGGTAAAGTAAGATAAACGGTAAAAGGGATTATCTCCATAGAAAGCGGGCCGGCTTCGTGAAGGAGCCGGCCCGCCGTGTATGTATGACTGAGTCATGAATTCATCATCGGTCGGAGAGCATGCTCTTGCGGATGCGGCTGAGATATTCCGGCGAGACACCGAGATAGGAGGCGATGACGCGGGCCGGAACCGCACGAATGATCTCGGGACGGTTTTTCACCATGCTCCTGTATCGCTCGGCGATGTTGCCGTTGATGACCTCAAGCTTCTTCTCCGCATATGAGAGCTGATGCATCCATAGGGAATGAAACCACCTCTCGAGATCGAGGTTGGCGATGGCGAGACGCTCGAAGTCGGCCCTTTTGATCACCTTCACCACGCAGCGGGTGCAGGCGGAAGTGGTCATGAAGGCCGGCTGACGCATGTAGTATCCCACAGGCGAGAGAAAGACGGTGGCCCGGATGCCGAAGCCGAACGTAATCTCCTTGTCGCCGTGTAGATAATGGATACGGATTATTCCCTCGTCGACGATATAGATGTTGTCGTTGACCTCCCCTGTGTTGATTATGATCTCGTTGCGTGAATATGTGCGCGTGTCGCACTGAGCGAGGAGAGACTCAAGGCTATCGGCCCTGGGACGATAGCTGCATTCCTGCCGGAGAAGGGAGACGAGGGTCGGCACGGAGGCGCCGGGAGAACTGGGAGATGCCATGGATTTTCGGATTAGAAGATGATTGTCGGATTAAAAGATGTCAGGCAAGCGTGAGGGTGCTTTCCTTACCGGCTGCACGGCTGCGTGCGAGCCCGTTGGCCACGACCACCGCCTTCGAGATATGGTCGCAGATGTGATTGTCGCCGATGAGCCTGTCGATGCCGGCGCCGTGAAGGGCCTCGCGCACATTGTCGCGCACCCCGGAAAGCACTATCATGATGCCCTCCTCATGGGAGGCCTCGATGAGGATCTGGAGATTGTGGAGACCCGTGGAGTCGATGAACGGCACCTTCCGCATCCTGATGATGCGCACCACAGGACTCTCCTGGAGACTGAACCTCACCACCTCGTCGAATTTAGTGGCGGCGCCGAAGAAGAAGGGCCCGTCGATCTCATAGACCGACACTCCGGGCTCGAGGTCGAGGATCTCGTGATGACTGATGTCGGTGCCGTCGGCGGCGTCAAGCTGCTCGCCGTAGACACGGACCGTGGTGTTTTCCATCACCCTCCGGAGGAAGACCACCACGGCAAGCAGCAGCCCCATCTCGATGGCGATGGTGAGGTCGAAGACCACAGTGAGCAGGAATGTGACGGCGAGCACGGAGACGTCTCCCTTTGGATTGTGGAGCATCCCCTTCACGGTGCGCCAGCCGCTCATGTTGTAGCTCACCATAATGAGCACCCCGGCGAGACAGGCCATCGGCACGATGCTGATCAGAGGCATGGCCACAAGAAGGACGAGCAGAAGCACCACGGCATGCACTATACCTGCCACCGGAGTGCGGCCGCCGCTGGTGATGTTGGTCATGGTGCGGGCTATGGCTCCGGTGACGGGGATACCGCCGAATACGGGCACCACCATATTGGCGAGACCCTGTCCGATCAGTTCGGTGTCGCAGTCGGTGCGGTCGCCGGTGCGTCCGTCGGCCACAGTGGCGCTGAGCAGCGACTCGATGGCTCCGAGCATCGCGATGGTGAACGCGGAGGGGAGGAGGCGGTTGAGGGTTGCGATGCTGAAATCGAAATCAGGATGCGGAGCCGCCACGGCGAGCTCGCCGAAGCGGTCGCCGATGGTGGTGATGCCGGCGACACCGAAAAATTCCCTCAGGATCCAGACAGTGGCCGAGACAAGCACAATGGCCGTGAGGGCGCCCGGTATCCGGCGGGAGATCTTCGGCATGACGGCGATGATAAGGATGGAGACCAGGCCTACGGCAGCCGTCATGAGGTGGGCCGATGAGAAATGACGCAGATAGACACTCCATTTCCCGATGAAGTCGCCCGGCACCTTCTCGTCGATGGCGAGGCCGAAGAAGTCGGGCATCTGAGTGGAGAAGATCGTGACGGCGATGCCGGCGGTGAAACCCACCACAATGGGATAAGGGATAAACTTGATGACCGTTCCAAGCCTGAAAAGCCCCATCACAAGGAGGATACACCCGGCCATGAATGTTGCGACGGCGAGGCCGGCAAGGCCGTATTGCTGCACTATGTTGTAGATGATGACGATAAAGGCACCTGTGGGACCGCCTATCTGCACGGAATTGCCGCCGAAGGCCGACACCATGAAGCCTCCGATGATGGCTGTGAGCAGACCTACCGTAGGGCTGACTCCGCTCGCGATGGCGAACGCGATGGCGAGCGGTAGGGCGACAATCCCCACCACGATACCCGCCACGATGTCCTGACGGAATTTCCTGATGTCATAGTCTCGCAGGGCCGTCACCAAGGCGGGCCTGAATTTCAATTTAGCTTGCATTCAACTGTGTTTTTTGGGTTTCATTATAAATTGACAAATGGGAAAGGCATGCCCTATTCGAGGCGTCGCCGGGTAAAGAAACGGCGGGTAGCCAGCAGGAAGAGGGCCGCGCCTGCGACCTGGCATCCGGCAGTGACCCAGAAGGCGGCGGAATAACTCATGTATTCCATAAGGAAGCCGCCGAGCAGCATCCCCAGCCCCATGCCGAGGTCCCAGGATATGAGGATCGAGGAGTTGGCCGTGCCACGCTGGTCGTGGCGCGCCACCTTGACAAACATGTTGAGGAAAGCGGGATACATCTGTCCGTTGCCGAGGCCTATGAGCAGGGCCGAGGCGTAATAGGTCCACTCGTTGATGGAGAGGGCGAACAGGGTGTAGCCGAGCGAGGAGAGCACGACTCCGCGCGCGCAGCTGAGGGTGATGTTGCCGGCGCGGAGCGCGCGGTTGCCGAAGAGGCGCGCGCAGACAAGGCCGCCGGAGAGCACTGCGAAGAAGACACCGGTGCCGTCGGTGATGCCGAGCACATCGCGGCCGTAGATGGCCACATAGTTGCTCATCACACCCCAGCAGAGGCCGAAAAACCCGATGTTGACGGCCATGAGCCATGCCCGGGTGAGGAAGAAATGGTCGAGGCTGAACTTAGGCTTACCCTCCACCTTCTCCCTGAGCGGCAGGCGTATGCGGGTGGTGAGCAGGAATCCGAGGAAAGCGAGGGCGAACGAGAGCCAGAAGAGGAGGGGAAAATTGCCCGTGGCGGAATAGATGTAGATACCGGCAGTGGGAGCTATGGCCATCGCGATATTGTTGCTGAGGCCGTAGAATCCGATACCCTCGTTGCGGCGCGACGAGGGGAGCACATCGATGGCCACCGTGCTGTTGGCCACTGTCGTGGCTCCGAAGGGTATGCCGTGGAAAGTGCGCACGATGGCGAACATCAGCAGGGTGCCGGCGCCGGCGTATCCCGCGAAAAGGATGAAGAAGAAAAAGAAACAGAGCATCAACACCTTCCTGCGGTTGAAGGTGTCGACTATGAATCCGCTGAAAGGGCGGATGAGGAGGGTGGCCACCACATAGCCTGAAAGCACGAGGCCTATGATGTCCTTATCGGCGTGAAACTGGTCGTCGAGATATATCGGGAGAAGCGGGGTAAGAAGGTAGAAGGCGAAGAAAAGCAGGAAGTTGCAGCACATCACCTTGAGGTATTCCCTGTTCCAGAGCCGCTCACGTGGGGCATGGGCGGCATTGTCGGCTTGATGTCTCATGATTGTAATGCTAAACGGGAATTTCACAATGAGGGTGCAAAATTATAAAAAAAAGCGAGAAAAGCGCTATATTTGCGGAATGGAAAAAGCGATATTCACACAAATAGAGGCCTTATTGAAGGCCGACAGGTCGGTGAGGCGTTTCGACGAAAGCCGCGCCGTGGACCCGCATCAGCTGAGAGCGCTTGTGGGGCTGACACGCTACTGCGCCTCGGGGCGCAACCTCCAGCCGCTGCGCTACCGCATAGTGAGCGGCCGCGAGGAATGCGCGGCCCTCTTTCCGGCGCTGGCGTGGGCCGGCTATTACACCGACTGGGCCGGCCCCGCCGAGGGAGAGAGGCCGGCGGCATACATAGTGCAGTGTCTCGACACCAGTCTGACCACCAATCCGATGTGTGACGAAGGGCTCAACCTTCAGGCCATCACCCTCGGCGCCACGGCTCTCGGGCTCGGCGGATGCATCATCAAGGCGTTCAGGCGCGAGACGGTGGAGAAGGCGCTCGGCCTTCCGGCTCATCTCGAGCCCCGCTATGTGCTCGCTCTGGGCTATCCGGCGGAGAAGGTGCGGATCGTGGACCTCGGCAGCGACGGCGACTATAAATACTACCGCGACGGCGACGACACGCAATGCGTGCCTAAGCGCAGCCTCGACGAGCTTCTCGTGAGGCCCTGAGCCGTCATTGACACTCAGCCGCCATGCCGGGAGGATTATCTCGGCATGGACACATAGTCGCGCCAGTAGACTCTGCTGACGGGATGCTCCCTTATGGAGTCGCCGGAAGCTATACGGAGCGTGGGCTGCGCCTCGTCGGGGCTGTATGTGACCGACGTGCCGTCGGAGGCGGCGAAGGAATATGTGCGGATGCCGGCCGAGCCCTCCACCTCGAGAGAGCCGGTGAGCATCCTGGCGGGAATCATATGAAGGTCGCTGCCGGGAGGATAGACCGACATCCTGTATCTCCCTGCCGCAGGCCGCGCGTCGGCCTCATCATCATAAGCGGGCTGCTCCGCGGCCTGGAAGTCGACCCTGTAGATCGTGGAGTCGAGTGCGTCGTGAAGGCAGAAAGAGGGCACCCATCCCCCCCGTAGCTCCGGCGCTATCGAGGCGATCTCCTCGTCGGCGAGCATGGCCCTGAGCGCGTTCTCCGCCTTTGAATGATAGTTGACGGCATACACCTTGTCGTCGACCCACACCTCGTTGTTCTCCTTCGGAGACCAGCCTCTCCATCCGTAGCTCTCCCAGTCGCCGGGAGTCATCCGCGCGAAAGCGCTCTTCAGGGAGTCGTCGAAGATCACGGGGAAATACCTCACCATGCCGGCCGAGTCGACAATGTCGCGCAGCGGGTATTCGCGTGTGATGGGATATGAGCATCGGGCCGCGAATCCGCTGGCATCGGATCCGGCGATTGAATGTGCAAGGTCGATAAGGAGGGTGTCGGGGCGTTGCGTCACCCCGATGGAATCAGTGTCGCCGTCCGATGCACGGCCTCCCTGATTGGTACAGGCGCCGCAGGCCAGGGCCACCGCGATAACGGCAAGCACAATGGATGAGTATTTAGCGGCATATATTTTATAGCGATTCATTTTCCGGAGATTATGAACTGGATTGAACATGCGGGTTAAGATGAGGATCATTTTCGGGCGAGGGTCCTGAGGTCTTTGACAAAAAGGGTCTCGAGCTCGGCCAGACGCCTTCGCCTGATCTGGGAATTGACCTTGCCGCGATACCGGCAATGTGCTGTGTAGACCTCCTCGATATCGCGGTTGCCGGCACGCAGCTTCTTGAGTATGCTCGACTTGGCCACATTTCCCTGCCCTATGTTGTAGGCGAGGGCGCCGAGCAGGAGGCTGTCGGCTCCGAATTCGCGGTATAGGGCGCAGTATTTCCTGTAGTCCTTGCGCAGAAGGGCATCGGCCTGCTTCTCGGAAAGCTGGACTCCTTTCTTATATTTCTCGCCACTGAGCACTCTGTGGCCATAACCCACGTATGGCCAGTTTTTCGGAGTGTGCATGCCCTCGAAACTCTTGATGAGCTGGACGGCAGCCTCGAAAGTGGGAGGCGATTTCTTCGCGACGGGCTTCACGGCAGCGCACAGCACGATGAAAGCCCCGGCGAGGGCAATTGCCACTATCAGTAATTTCTTCATAATCATTAAGCGCCCATAATGGGGCCTTTGATTATAAACGCCGCAGCCACCGTTTCGGTTTGAAATACGCATTATGGGACCGCGAGCATCAATAATCTTGAAAGAATATTGCAGATGTAATATATTTACACTAACTTTACAGCCTAAAATAACATCCGTATGGAAATCGCACTGAAAAAGAACCAGAGCTTCCGTCTTTCCGTAGCTTTGATTGAGAGACTGAAACAGCTTGCCAAGAGGCAAAACCGGAGTCTTAACAACTATGTTGAGACTGTATTGCTTGACGCAGCCTATCATGAGCCGAACGCGACGACTCTCGCCGCCATGAAGGAGGTAGAGAGTGGAGCTTTACGAGATGAGCCAGCACTCGACCTCTCATCCATCGAGGCAATGGAAAAATCAATGGGATTATGAAGAAGCTCAAACCTTCATCGCAATACAAGAAGGACTATAAGCGATTCAGGAACAATCCCAGAAAAGTCGAAGAGCTGAACGATATCCTCAATAAGCTCGCCAATGAGGAACCGATTCCGGAGAATAACTATCCCCATCTACTCACTGGAGAGTACAAGGGTTATATGGAATGTCACATCGAGAATGACTTCCTGCTTATATGGTTCGATCCCGACACCGACCAAATAGACCTTGTACGTTTAGGTTCACATTCTGAGCTGTTCGGGTAGCAGTCGGTGATGCCAGATTCTAAGGAGAGGTGACGATAATGGTGACGGGACCGTCGTTGACGAGGGCCACCTTCATATCGGCGCCAAAGCGACCACGACCGACTTTCTCCGGAGAGCCGAGGGCTTTCTCAGCCTCGGCGCAGAAGTACTCGTAGAGAGGCACGGCGAGCTCATGGCCGGCGGCTCCGACATAGCTCGGGCGGTTGCCCTTACGCACCGAAGCGGCGAGGGTAAACTGGCTCACCACGAGCAGCTGGCCGCCGACATCGAGCAGCGAGCGGTTCATCACTCCGGCGTCATCGTCGAAGATCCGCAAGTTGACGCATTTGCGTAGCATCCAGTCGGCATCAGCCTTTGTGTCGCCGTTCTCAACACAAAGCAGCACGAGTATCCCCTTGCCTATAGCCGACACCCGTTCCCCCTCGATAGTGACGGAAGCCTCCCCCACCCTCTGCAATACCATTCTCATAACTGTATGCCGTATTTGGTGGAGTAGAAGCGCTTGAAGTCGGACCAGCGGTAGAAGGGGAAGATGTCGGTGGGGACGGGGACGCGCACCTCTTTCTCGTTGTGGAGCACTTTCATCAGGACATCGTCGGGCCGGGAGGGGTTGCGGAAGAAGATCAGCTGGATGTTGCCGGCCATGGGAGAGACCTGAAAGCTGGCCCACGATTTATAGAAGTCGTCGATGTTCGCCTCGCGACCGGATGCACCCTCGATGCCGAGCAGGGCGGCAAACGGCACAAGGTTGCCGTCGTGGGCGAAGCGGAGGTCGGCTGCGGTGTCGCCACCGGCAAGGGCCGCGTCGGCTCGCTCCACGACATCGCGCAGCAATGGTATCGATTCACGGATCACGACACCCTTGTTGCCGGGAAAGTCAGCATGACCGCCGTAGAAGCCGGCATTTGTGACCTGCCAGATGTCAAACATCTCCTCGGGCTCGAGGTATTTCTTGAAGTCAATCGGCGTCTCCACATTCTGGGCGTCGGCGGCCAGCCAGTAGACACCCCAGAGGAAGCCTGACTGGTCGACATTGGCTGCGACATAATCATGATCGCTGAAGACAGCCTTTACAAGGCGCTCCGGATGGGTCATCCGGCGGGAGAAGTCGTCGTGCATGCGCCGCATCACGGTGTCGCGGCGGAAGGCGTCGGCCTCGGCGCTGCCCGGACGGATGGAGGCGAGCTGTCGCTCCGTGGCCTCGCGTGTGACCTGCAGGCGGGGGTTGAACTCCTTGAGGCCCTCACAGAAGGCATCCATGCTCAGCACGCATCTCACCACGAGGGTGGAGCGGGCGTCGATCTTATTGTCGCCGGCAAAGACAGAGGGATAGTTCTCGGCCATGCGTCGGGCGATGCCCTTGTGCTGCCTGACGCCGAGGGGGGTGAGTGCGCCGCCGCGACCTAAGGTCTCGAGCATGAGGGTGTCGAGGTCGGCCATGAGCTGATGGCCGAGCGGGGTGAGGGCGCGGGCGCCGGAGGCGCGGTGGAGCACGTCGGCCACACGCAGATAGTCGGCGTCGTCGATCAGATAGCGGGAGCCGTGGCGACCGAAGTGGCTTATATATACGGGCTCGTAGCCGGCAGGGGGTGGCGTGTTGTCGGCCTTGGTGACGGGATATGCGTAATACACACCGCCGGCCTTGTCGAGGTCGGCATAAACTTCCTCGCGGGTGGTCTGCGCCACGGTCTGAAAAGCGAAGGCGAGGCAGGCGGCGGCAAATAAAAAGAGTCTCATACTGCGGAATTTTATCGCAAAGTTAATATTTTGTTTTAAATTTGCATTTTATTTCCAAGCATAATATCAAGAGGCAATGAGCGAGACAGTAGAAAAGGACCCCTTCGTATCGATAATCACGATCACCTACAACGCCGCGGGCGAGATAGAGCCGACGGTGAGGTCGGTGGCGGAGCAGAGCTGCCGCGACTTCGAGCACATCATCATCGACGGGGCGTCGAGCGACGACACCCTCTGCATGGCCCACAATGCGGCGCGCCATCCGCTGCGTATCCTCAGCGAGCGCGACAACGGGCTCTACGACGCGATGAACAAGGGGCTGCGCATGGCCCGCGGCCGCTATCTGCTGTTTCTCAACGCCGGCGACACCTTCCACTCGACGGATACGCTGCGACTCTATAAGGAGGGCTCGAAGCTCGCCGACGGCAAGAGCGCCGACATCATCTACGGCGACACTGTTGTGGTGGACCGCGAGCGCAAGGTGATTGCGCCGCGGCATCTGTCGGTGCCGGAGCGGCTGACCTACGAGTCGTTCTCCCACGGGATGCTCGTGTGTCATCAGGCGTTCATGGTGCGCCGCAAGCTGGCGCCTGAGTACGACACGTCTTACCGCTTCTCGGCTGATTACGACTGGACGCTGTTCTGCCTGCGGCGGTCATCGGCCGACCTCAACGTGAACCTCCACACCGTGACGATCGACTATCTGAGCGACGGGCTGACCGACAAGAACCACCGTGCGTCGCTGATGGAGCGCTTCGACATCATGCGTCGCCATTTCGGGCTTGGGGTGACGCTGATGCGCCACGCGGCCTTCGTGCCGCGCGCCATCCTCCGCAAATTCAGCCAAAAAGGATGAAAAAAGGAGACGCGGCAGGGTGAGCCGCGTCTGCCCAAATCCAACTAAAAAAACAATCTTTCACTACCTTGCATTCCCTGTGTGGAATTAATGTCTAAATATTTAAAATATCGCGGATTATATTGATAAATACCTGTATTGTCTGAATCATTCGCCATCAGGACTGCCACACACCTCCACGCCATCGGGCACACTGAAGCGTGGCTCCGAGACGACCGGATCGATATGCAGAGCGGCAGCGCCGTCGGTGCCCTCCTTCTGATATATGCGGGCATAGTCGATGAGATAGCGCACCGGACTGGGGGTATCGTCGAGCGAGCCGCCGTTGTCGCCGCCTAAGGCGAGATTGAGCCAGAGGTTCTGACGCACCTCACGGAAAGGGTTGACACGGTCGCCATGGTCGAAGTCGCCTGAAGCCGGAGCATTGACAGTCGAGTCGAGAGGAATATCGTTGACGAGGATGTCGTCACACCAGAAAGCGATGTGGTCGGGCTCCCATATCATACGCCAGATATGGTAGTCGTCGTCCCATCCTTCACCGAGTCGGGAGTCGGGAACGAAAGCACTGTTCCAGGCCGCGTCGTATCGACCGCCGTTGCCCCAGGCCACATTGCCGTGGATGCCACCGCCGTAATACTCCATGATGTCGATCTCGCCTCCGTATGGCCATTCATACTTCTGTCCTGTCGACCATATCGCGGGCCAGCATCCGAGATGACGCGGCGCCTTGGCGCGCACCTCATATATGCCGTAAAGCCATGAGTAGCCACCGTCGGCAGTGCCCTTGGTCATCATGGAGCCGGAAGTCCATCCGATACTGGGTCCCAGCGAAGAGGGCCAGGAGCCGTCGGCAGGATTATATCGGGGATTGGGCATCTTGAGAGCGCTGTCGTCGCGGGCCTCAATCACGAGCACCCCATCCTTTATATATATGTTGCGGTCTGCGTTGTAATACTGGTCTTCATGATTGCGGCAGAATCCCTCCTCGTATTTCCATATCGTGGAGTCAGGCTTGCCGTCGACGCTGAACTCTTCGGCGAAGACAAGGCGGTAGCCGTCGTAGGCATCGCGACGCGGATCGTCGCCAGAGAGCTTCCGGGCGTCGCCGGAAAACCAGAAGCCACTC
>USHH01000018.1 GCA_900554345.1 uncultured Bacteroidales bacterium
GCCGACACTGTGGAGAAGCCGATCGGCCGCGACTCGCTTGCAGCCGTGGCCACAATCGTTGCTTCCGACTCGGTTTCGGGCGAGATGGTGGGCACCAAGGCCTCCGACCAGCCGGTCTACGACACCATTACCCACACACGCTATCTCACCACCATGGCCAAGGAGCATTACGGTAACTTCAACCTCTGGCCTTACATATATAAGGAGAACGAGAAGATCCTCGGTCATCCCGACCGTATCCGGCCCGGCACGAGGGTAGTGGTGCCTCCGCTGTCGAAATATGGTGTCGACCCGGCTAACCCGGCCCATATCCGCAAGGCGAAGCAGATGGGCACAGAGATTTATTCAAGATATAAGTAGCTGAAAATAAATAAAGAACATCGGATGAGAAATGCGCATCTTTTGTAACGTAGGACGTGCACATATTTTTACTGATTAAGCCAGGGGCAATTTTTTTTCAATGGAAATTTGTAGGTTTCAGAAAAAAGTCGTAACTTTGCAGCGCAAACGACAGAAATGCCGATTTGATGGTTCCATGTCCGAGTGGTTAGGTACCGGTCTGCAAAACCGTTTACACCAGTTCGAGTCTGGTTGGAACCTCAAAGATTATGGACCAGTTTATTCCCTACACAGGAATAGACTGGTTTTTTATTTGCAACGCTCTGATTTATCTCTGATTAGTTCTCTGCCTCGATTCTTTCCACCTACTTAGAACGTTATCTATGAAAGGGTCTTTCTCACATCCTTCCGGCAAAAATGTGTACGGAATTTTCAACGACAGCTTTCCGCCGATCCTTGATGGCGTGACTCTGACGGTAGAGAACTATGTGCACTGGCTTTGCAGAAAAGGCTCCACACCCTGTGTGGTGACGCCCTGGAATCCGGTCTCGACAGAGTGCTCTTATGATGTGATGCGTTTCTTCTCACTTCCTATCCGCTCCAGAAAGCCGTATAGATACGGCTATCCCAAGCTCGACCCGTTCATATGGAAGAGACTGCGGGATACGGATTTCCGCATACTGCACGCCCACTGCCCGTTCTCCTCGGGACGCCTCGCCGTCTATGTGAAGAAAAAGCAGGATGTGCCTCTGATAGGCACTTTCCATTCAAAATACCGCGATGACCTGCACCACAGTTTCAAGCTGATGCCTTGGTGCGTGCCCATCATCATGAGGCGTATACTCGCTTTCTTCAACGCTTGCGACGAGGTGTGGATTCCCCAGGCGCAGGTAGAGCAGACTGTGAGGGAATACGGCTACCGGGGAAAGCTGACTGTGATGGAAAACGGTAATGATTTCGCCGATATGGTGGCGGGGAGTCTATGGGCCTATAAGACGCACGCCAAACAGCGGCTCGGCTTCCCTGAAGACGAGCTCGCCCTCCTGTTCGTGGGGCAGCATATATGGGAGAAGGGGATAGCCACGATACTCGACACCCTCAGGCTTCTTGAGGGAAAGGTGAGGTTCAGAATGAATTTCATAGGCACCGGCTATGCTCTCGACGACATCCGCACCGCCGTAGCCCGCTATGGGCTCGAAAGGAAGGTGACGTTCCTCGGCGTCATAAAGAGCCGGGAGGCGCTCAGCGACTATTATGCCGCCTCCGATCTTTTCATCTTCCCGTCGATGTACGATAACGCCCCGCTCGTAGTGAGGGAAGCCGCCGCCATGGGCACCCCCTCCATCCTTGTCGAGGGCTCGACAGCTTCGGAAGTGGTGAGAGACGGCCGCAACGGCTTCCTTACTCCCGACTCTCCCGGAGCCATCGCCTCGCGAATAACATCCCTCGCCTCTCGGCGCGACCTCATAGCCGCTGCAGCCGAGGGTGCCCGCGCAACGCTCGTAAGGAGCTGGAAGGATGTGGTCGACGAGGTGTATGAGAGATATCAGAAAATAATAACCGACTATAAAAGATAAGATATGGCATCCAGTCGGAATAAGGCTCCGGCGTCCGGACCGGCATCCACGGGACACTATTTCTCGGCGTGGAAGATCATCCTTCCGGTGATAATCGGCCTTGCTGTCGTGGCGTTGATGTTTTATCACGATGCCCGTAAGGAGGACCTCGCCGATGTGTGGCGGTGCATCCGCTTCACCCCCTGGGCAGTCTTCTGCATCTTCCTCGCCTTCTGCTGCATGTTCGGCCGCGACTTCGGTCTCTCGTGGCGTTTCCGCGAGCTCACCGACAAGCAGCTGCGCTGGAGCCAGGCATATAAGGTAGACCTGCTATGCGAGTTCACAAGCTGCGTCACTCCCTCTGCCGTAGGGGGCAGCTCGCTCGGCATGGTGTTTCTCAACACCCAGGGCATAGAGTTCGGACGCGCCACCACGCCGATGCTGACCACCCTTTTCCTCGACGAGCTCTTTTTCGTGGTGTTCTGCCCGATAGTGGTGCTTGTGACCCCGGCCGGCGAGATTTTCGCCTCCGGCGGCGAAGGCTTCTCCCACGGCATCGAGATCACCTTCTGGCTGGTCTATTCCTTTCTGGCGCTCTACACCTTCGTCCTCTTCACTGGCATCATCTGGAAGCCCCTCTGGATCAGGAAAGTGATTACCGTCATCTTCCGCTGGCGCATACTGAGGCGTTGGAGCGACAAGGCCGACGCCCTCGGCGAGAACATGGTGGCTACCTCGCGGGAGCTCCGCACCAAGTCGGCATCTTTCTGGATCAAGGTGTTTGGAGCCACATCGCTGAGCTGGACATCCCGTTATCTCGTGGTCAACGCCCTCTTCCTGGCTTTTCTGCCGCATGTCGACCAGTGGATCGTGCTCGCCCGTCAGTTCGTGATCTGGGTCGTGCTCATGGTCAGCCCCACTCCCGGAGGCTCCGGCCTCAGCGAGTGGATTTTCTCCGAATACTACGGCGACCTCGTACCCTCAGCCGGACTTGTGCTTATCCTCGCCATCTTCTGGCGCCTCATATCTTATTATGTATATCTGCTGATCGGAGCCGTGATTCTGCCGTCGTGGCTCGGCAAAGCCTACACGAAGCTGCGCGGCAAAAGCTCCGGCAAAGCGGCATCAAAAGAAACAGATCATGAACAGGAATGATTTCATAGTGATAATACCGGCGCGCTACGCATCCACGCGTTTCCCCGGTAAGCCCCTCGCCAGGATCGGCGGCGTGGAGATGATAGTCAGGGTGTGTCGCAGGGTGCAGGGCGCCGGATTCCCGCTGGCCGTGGCCACGGACGACCGCCGCATCGCCGACTGCGTCGAGAAGGCCGGATTCACGGCCGTGATGACTTCAGAAGCACACCGAAGCGGCACCGACCGCGTGATGGAGGCATACACCCGTCTGGGCTCCAAGGCGCCGGTGGTGATCAACGTGCAGGGCGACGAGCCCTTCATCGACACGGCGCAGATCGAGTCCCTCGCCGGCTGCTTCGACACTCCCGGCACAGAAATCGCCACCCTCGTGCGCCGTTTCGACCCCGAGGCCGGATTCGACGCCCTCTTCGACCCCAACCTCGTGAAGGTAGTCTTCTCCGACAGGATGGAGGCCCTTTATTTCTCGCGAAGCATCATCCCTTATGTAAGGAAATACGAGTGGAAGGAATGGCTCTCCCATGCCGTCTTCCACACCCATGTAGGCGTCTATGCCTACCGCGCCGACATCCTGCGCCGAGTCACGTCGCTCCCCCAGTCATCGCTTGAGCTCGCCGAGAGCCTCGAGCAGCTGCGCTGGCTCCAGGCAGGACTCCGCATAAAGATAGCTCTTACAGAGAGCCGGACCATCGGAATCGACTCGCCGGCCGACCTTGAGGAAGCGGAGAAATATTTTTCATCGTTATAAGTTGCTGATTAGAGTAATAATTGTTAATTTTGCACAAGATTGGGGCGAATGTGCCCCCGAGAGTTCAAGGCATTATTATATCGACAGGTAAAGTCTTTAGTTTCAGAAAAATATAACGCAAGGTTAAAATCCAATATGAAAAAGAGCGCACTTCAGAGAGTGAGAGCCGACTATCAGCCCAAACTTCCCAAAGCCCTTCAGGGCCCCGTGAAGCTGAAAATCGGTGAGAAAACCAATTCAGTCGCCGACCAGGAGGAGATCGAGAAGCTCTTCCCCCACACCTACGGCATGCCTATCGTGGAATTCGAGCGCGAGGAGAACCCCGTGCGCTGCGAGGAGCCGTTCAATGTCGGCATCATCCTCTCCGGCGGCCAGGCCCCCGGCGGCCACAATGTGGTCAGCGGTATCTTCGACGGCATCAAGAAGCTCAATCCCGAAAACCGTCTTTACGGCTTCCTGATGGGCCCCGCCGGCTTCATCAATCATCAGTATATGGAGCTCACCGCCGGTTATATCAAGGAATACCGCAACACCGGCGGCTTCGACATCATCGGCTCCGGCCGCACAAAGCTCGAGACCACAGAGCAGTTTGACGCCGGCCTCCAGATTCTCGAGGAGCTCAACATCAAGGCCCTCGTGATCATCGGCGGCGACGACTCCAACACCAATGCCGCAGTGCTCGCCGAATACTATAAGAACATCGGCGCTGACGTGCAGGTGATCGGCGTGCCCAAGACCATCGACGGCGACCTCAAGAACGAGTGGATCGAGACCTCCTTCGGCTTCGACACCGCCTGCAAGGTCTACTCCGAGGTGATCGGCAACATCCAGCGCGACTGCAACTCCGCCAAGAAATACTATCACTTCATCAAGCTCATGGGCCGCAGCGCCTCCCATATCGCGCTCGAGTGCGCGCTCGAGACCCAGCCCAACGTCTGCCTCATCTCCGAGGAGATCCAGGCAAAGCGCATGACCCTCGACAACATCGTCAGCTATCTCTGCTACGTCATCTCCGAGCGTGCCAAGCTCGGCTGGAACTTCGGCACAGTGCTCGTGCCCGAAGGCCTCATCGAGTTCGTGCCCTCGGTCAAGAAGCTCATCCAGGAGCTCAACGACGTGCTCGTGGAGCATGCCGAGGAGATCGAGGGCCTCGAGGAGCTCGACAAGCTCCGCGCCATCCACAAGTATCTCTCGCCCGCCAACGCCGAGCTCTATAAGTCGCTTCCCAAGGAGATCGCCCTCCAGCTCTCGATGGAGCGCGACAGCCACGGCAACGTGCAGGTGTCGCTGATCGAGACCGAGAGCCTGCTCAGCCACATGGTCGCCCAGCGCCTCGAGGAGATGGCTCAGGAAGGACAGTACACCGGCAAGTTCTCTGCCCAGCATCACTTCTTCGGCTATGAGGGCCGCTGCGCCGACCCCACCAACTTCGACGCCGACTACTGCTACGCCCTCGGCTACAACGCCGCTATGCTCATCAATTCCGGCCTCACCGGCTACATGTCGAGCGTGCGCAACCTCACCGACCACACTGAGAACTGGATCGCCGGCGGCATCCCCATCACCATGATGATGAACATGGAGCGCCGCAACGGCAAGATGAAGCCAGTGATCCAGAAGGCCCTCGTCAACCTCAACGGCCGTCCCTACCTGAAATTCGCCTCGATGCGCGAGACCCTCGCCCTCAACACCCTCTACCAGTATCCCGGCCCGATTCAGTATTTCGGCCCGGCGGAAGTGTGCGACCGTCCGTCGATGACGCTCCTGCTCGAGCATAACAAGGAGATCTGATGACCCGCCGCGCCGCTCCGGCGCCCGGCGTCATCACTGACCGAACATAAACCCAACCCCGGCTTTACATCATATAATGCCGGGGTTGATTGTTATTATAGATATAAACCCAAATATTGATATCATATGAAAGTTTCCATGCTTCTTCCGGCGGCATTCGTCGCCATTATCGCTTTCACTGTCTCCTGCCGTCAGGTCTCGCGCCAGGAGGCCGACACCAGCACCGTATATGAAGTCACCGACAATGCCCTGCTCACCACCGACGGCCTCCCCATGGTGGCCGATTTCTCTGCCGACTGGTGTCCTCCCTGCCGCAAGCTGGCGCCAGTCTTCGACTCCCTGAAGAATGTATATGCCGGCAGCATCGACTTCGTAACCTTCAACGTAGACAGCGTGGAGAATCTCGCACGCCACTACAACATCACCGCAATCCCCACATTGCTCTTCATCGCCCCCGACGGCACTGTAGTCCACCGCATGGAGGGCTATCAGGACGCAGCCGCCATCCAGAAAGCTGTCTCCGACCACCTCGACTGACTGCAATAAATAGATGCATATACAAAGGATGCGCACGGCCGGTGGGCCGCGCGCATCTTTTGTTCGCGCCCGGAGCGCGAGGAAGTCAATTCTTGTGGATTACCAGTCGCATTCGAGGAACTTGAACTGGGCCGGGCCTACTACCTCCCACTTGGCGGTGTAGGTGGCGGCGGAGCCGGTGTAGACGCCGAAGGTGATGGTGTAGACCACCTGCATGCCCTCAAACGGACGGGCCTCCGGATAGAGCTTCGACAGAGCGCCGGGCATTACCTCCTCGCAGAAACGCTTCTTCATCAGCGTCACTACCTCCTCGTCGGTCATCCCCTCGTATCCCTTGGGATACTGTGCGCGGGCCGATGCGGCGCGGAGATCGACATTGTTCTGGTAGGCGGAGGTGCCGGAGTAATACTCGTTGTTGCCGTAGCTTGTCACGTAGCCCATGCCCGACTTGATGCCTGTAGAGCCCAGAGGCACGTCGATGTTCTCATATACCCAGTCGACGCATGCCTGATAGTAGGTGGCGCTGAGCTCCTGGCCACGGCCGGAAGGAAGCGTGATCGTCACGTTGGGGTCAAACATCCATTTGCCATCGAGCTTCACGAACTGTGAGGTCACCTCCACATAGCTCTTGCGCGGTGTCCACTCGCTGCCGTTATACTCGTAGACGTCACACTTGTAGGAAGTCGTGCCGTCGGCATAATACTTGTAGACCACGAATCGGCTGTCGCCGGCCTGAGCGTAAGGTAGCTTCACCTTGAGGTAAGCCGGCAGATAGTTCTCGGGCTTGGCCGTCGACGACAGGTTGCCGTATCTCTGTCCCATGGCCTCGTAGTCGGCCGGGTTGAGTATAAGCGTGTTGGCGGCGGCGTTCCAGCGGCCCTCGTTTTTCACGTATACTGCGTTCTCGTTGACAGAAGGCACATTGACCACCTTCGCGGGGCTTCTGCGGGGAGCGGCCTTGGTGCCTGCCTCCACCTTGGTGGCCACGAAGTTGACATACTTGCCGGCTGCCACGGCGATAAGATAGCCGGTCACGGTCATCGTCTCACCCTCCTGGAGGGCCGACTTGATCTCGTCGGTGGCGAAATATATGCCGCCCATGGCTTTCTCGGAGCCCATGTCGATGTTGATGTTGTTGCCGCTGATCACGACCTTGCCTGTGATCTGGCCATACTCGGCGAGAGCATTGTCGGTGCGGCCGGCTATAGCCTCGATGTCGCCTACGGAGAAGACAGCGGGGGAGGGGTATTCCACCGATTCCTCGCTTCCCTTCACCTCGAATGTGGAGGCGGAGCCGGAGATCTGGAGGCCCTTGTTGTAGGCGCCGATCTGAGCGCTGGCCACCAGCTGTGTGCCTATCGGGTAGGTCGAGGGGTCATAGCCGCTTCCCATATATGTGAATATGGAGCCGGAGTTGTCGGTAAGTATGAAACCTGCGTTGCAGACGGCTGTCACGATGCCGTTGATGTCGTAGGTGCCGTCGACGGCCACGCTGCCGATCACCTCGGAGAGGGTGAAGCCGGGCACGTCGGGGTTGTCGCCGCCGTTGAAGACGGGATCTACATTCGACGTCATGTAGTTGACGATAACATACTGGCCGTCGGCTGCGTCGGGGAAGTTGTCGGCGATCACGCCGGCGAGCGAGGAGGCTGCCGTGTGGCTGGGAGCGAACGAGGGAGTGTAGTCGGTCTCGCTGCCCCACACTTTCTGGTAGTCGTTGTCCGACACGGTGTATTCAGCTGCGCTGGCGATACCCTCGACCTCGGCGGGCATCTCCTGGGCCTCGTTGTAGGTGAGGCTCACCGATGAGCCGTTGCTGAGGGCGAAATACTTGAATGTGCTGTTGGCGAGGAAGGCCGGCACATACTGCGCGGCAGGGATGGAGGGCGTGAAATAGTGCTGCGTGCCTACGGCTGAGAGGGCCGCCGCATGCTCGCTGCCTGCGAGCTCCTTGTTGGCGCTGAGCCCTGCGAGAGTGGCGTAGTCGGCCTCGGTCATGGTGTAGCTGACACTCTGCACCTGCTGGAGTGTCGGCTCCTCGAAGCCGTCGAGATGGTCGTTCCAGGAATTCTCCGAGCATCCCGCAAGGCCGATGCCCGCTGCCAGAAACGCCAGTGTCTTTATATTTATAGCTTTCATTGTCTTATGCTTGTGGTGTGATTAGAAACTCAGTTTAAATCTCAGCGAGAACGTGCGGCCGAAGGAGTAGAGCACTTTGTAGGCGTTGCTCCATGTGCCCGGAGTGTCGAAGTTGGTGGTGGCGTCCTTCACGAAGTTATAGTTGAAGAGGTTGTAGACGTTGCCGTAGACGGTGGCGTCGAGGCCGCCGACCTTGAACTTGTAGCTGCAGCTGAGGTCGAGCTCGTTGCCCCAGGGTATCTCCCAGGGATCGCATACGTTGAGCTCCGTGTTGGGGTTGAGGTTGGAGCCGGAGACAGCGTAGTCGGAGTAGTTGCGAGCGGCCATCGTCCAGTCGGCGCCGATGCGGAAGCCCTTGAACGGCTTGAAGGTGACGCCGAGGGCGGCTGTGGTCTGTGCGGATCCGCCGACCTTTACGCCCTTCTGGTTGAGGATCGCCCAGGCGTGGTCTTCGGCGCGGATGCCGGAGGCGAGGTCGCCCTGAAGGTTCTTGAGGGGCTGGCCCTGGTCGTTGTAGAAGTAGCCCTTGGCGTTGTTGTCCCACTGCCAGTCGCCCCACGAGAACATACCGTTGAGCTCAAACCACTGAGTGGGCACATAGGTGAAGTCGAGCTCGACGCCCATGTGGCGTGCCGACACCTTCTCGAGGTTCATAGTGTAGCGCTCGCCGGCGTGCGCGCCGGAGCTGATCTCGCCGCTCTTCTGGGTCTCGCGGTCGCATTTGTCCATCCACTTGGTGAAGTATCCGTTGATGGTCATCGAGAACACGGGGGAGTGGCAGCCCCTCAATCGTTTGATGGCCGTGGAGAACGGGGGGGAGGGGAAGCCGTAGCCTACCTCCACGGAGCCGATCTTCTCGTTCTTTGGATTGGGGTTGATGGCGTTGCTGACGGAAGATGAGAGGAATACGCCGTTGGAGAAGAATGGAGCCTTGGAGATGTAGCCGCCGTTGACGAACACGTTGTTGTGGCGGTCGATGTTCCAGTTGGCGCCGCCCTTGATTGTTCCGCCGAGGAATGTCTTCCAGGGTGAGTTGGCGTGCTCCTTGTCGTAGTAGAAGTGGTCGATGCGCTGGTAGCCGGTGACGTTGAGCGAGCCGGCGAGGATGGTGGTCACTGCGCCGTCGAGCAGCTTGTATTCACCCTGGCCGTAGATGCCCTCCTGATGGGTGTGGCCGTTATAGTCGCGGTAAACCACGTCGCCGATGCCGAGTTTCTCGTATTTCCAGTTGGGGTCGGCGGCAGCCGCGTTGTTTTCGGGCTTAACGTTCTTGCGGCTGCTGTCGTCCATGAAGTAGGCGCCGCTGTAGAGGTCGTTGATCTTGTTGTTGTGGTGGCCCACATAGTAGCGGAGGTCGATACCGCCTGTGAGTGTCAGCTTGTTGGGGATGATTTCGTTTTTGTAGGTGGAGATCAGGCCATACCATTCGTGGGAGTTGTTGCTCATCGACATCACCATGTTGGAGCCGGTTGTCGAGGCGGCGTTCATGTCCTGGATGGCGCCGTAGTCGAAGGTGCCGTCGGGGCGGCGGAACTGCCAGTTGAGGATTCCGTTGTTGGCGGCATACCAGGAGGAGTTGCTGTAGTCGCCGCGGCCCTGGCCCGAATAGCCGCCGCCGGAGGCGAGAGATGTATAGAGGGCAGTGGAGAGCGAGGAGTATTCGTTGATCTGCCAGATATGGTTGAGCGAGATGATCGGCTTGTGATACTGGTTGCGGTTCATGGTGCGCTCACGTCCCTCGTTGTCGAAACCGTAGGCTGCGTTGTAGCGGTACATGCTCTCGCCATTCATATATTGCTTCACTTCCTGCCAGCCTTCCACGGTGAGTCCGTTGCCGGAGTTGCGCTGGTTGTGCCACTGCGGGGCGCCGAAGGCCGTCAGGCTCAGCTGATGGCTGTCGCCCAGCTTCTTCGATACGTTGACGAAGTAGTTCCAGGCCTGGAACTGTGTGCCCTGGATGTAGCCGTCGCCCCACTTGTGGGAGCCGAGCACCGATATGGCCCAGCCGTTCTTCATCAGGCCGGTCGAGAGGCTGAAGCCTACGTCGTTGAGGCCGTCGTTGCCCATGCCATACCATATCGTGCCGCCCTTCTTGGCGTCGAGGCCGCGGGTGGTGATGTTGATGGTGCCGCCCACGGAGGGTGTCGACATGATGGCGGCGCCGAGGCCGCGCTGCGTCTGCATGTTGGAGGTGACGCCGGCCAGACCTGCGAAGTTCGACCAGTAGATGCCGCCCCACTCCATATCGTTCATCGGGATACCGTTGACGAGGATAGCCACATTCGGGGCCTTGAAACCGCGCATGTTGATCTTGGCGTCGCCGTAGCCGCCGCCGTCGGGAGTGGCCCATACGCCGGGGGTTGACTTAAGCACCTCGGGAAATTCCTTGTTTCCGAGCTTGGCCTCGATCTGGCCCGCGGTGATCTCGGAGATCGCGATAGGGGTCTCGCGGGTGCGCGCCTTCGACTGGGTCACCACCACGTCCTGAAGCATCTGCGAGTCGGGGTCGAGCGTTATGGTGCCGGTCTCGTGGCGTGCCTCTATTTCCATCGGTTTGTAGCCGATATAGGTAATCAGGAGTTTGTGCTTGCCTTGAGGCACTTTCAGTGTGAAATTGCCGTCGATGTCTGTGGCCACAGCCGTGCTGGTGCCTTTCACTGAGACTGTGGCGCCGATTACCGGCTCGCCCAGTTCATCGATTACCGTTCCCCTGCACGTCGTCTCGCCGCCCTGCGCAAACGCCTGGGCAATCGCGACCATCAGTGTCACGGCCAAGAGAAATAGTCTCTTCATACGTTAGTCGAATTAGTTGGTTATTGTTGTTTTTGTTATGTTGCTTCGGATGTTCGACGTAAATAATCCACAAAGTTAAGAATTTTTTGCATATCATTCAAATATATTTTCATTCCCCGTGTATCTCCCCTTATTGTCTGCAATTCTGTCGCGCAGCTATGCCGCGCAACAGTGGTCTGCGACATTATTTTCAAATTTCAAGCAAAAACACCCTGCATTTCGCGGCAGTCACGCTACTTATTATTATATTTGCACAAAATTTGAATAAAACCTAACACTATGTCTTCTTCCACAGCAGCTCTCAACGCCGCGGCTGCCGGCACTTCGCTCCGCGACAAGGCATGGGCCCGTTGGCTTGCCCTCGGCCTGCTCGCCTTCGCCATGTTCTGTTCGTATATATTTATGGACATCCTCTCCCCGATCAAAGACCTCCTGCAGTCGACCAGAGGCTGGGACTCCACAGCCTTCGGTACGATGCAGGGCTCCGAGACCTTCCTCAACGTGTTCATCTTCTTCCTCATCTTCGCAGGTATCATCCTCGACAAGATGGGCGTGAGGTTCACGGCCGTGCTTTCGGGCGGTGTGATGCTCGTGGGCGCCACAATCAACTGGTATGCGCTCACCGACGCTTTCCTCGGCAGCAGCCTCGACGTATGGTTTACCAACCATCTCAACTACATCCCGGGCTTCGACGAGCTGGGCATCTCTCCTTTCTATGAAGGCATGCCGGCATCCGCCAAGCTCTCGGCCGTCGGCTTCATGATCTTCGGCTGCGGCGTGGAGATGGCCGGCATCACGGTGAGCCGTGGAATCGTGAAATGGTTCAAGGGACGCGAGATGGCCATGGCCATGGGCTCGGAAATGGCGCTTGCCCGTCTCGGTGTGGGCACGTGTATGATCTTCTCGCCTCTGGTGGCCAATTTCGGCGGCGACATCAGCGTGTCGCGTTCGGTGGCCTTCGGCGTTGTGCTCCTCATGGTGGCCCTCATCATGTTTATCGTCTATTTCTTCATGGACAAGAAACTCGACGCCCAGACCGGCGAGGCTGAAGAGAAAGACGATCCCTTCCGCATCTCCGACCTCGGCAAGATCCTGAGCTCCCTTGGATTCTGGGTGGTGGCCCTCCTCTGCGTGCTCTATTATTCCGCCATCTTCCCCTTCCAGAAATATGCGGTCAACATGCTCCAGTGCAATCTCTCGCTCCATCCCGAATCGGTAAGCGAGTTCTGGCAGAGCGACCTCTGCACGTATATCCAGTATGTCATCATGCTTGTGGTGGCCGGGGGAGCGTTCGGCTTCAGCTTCTCGAAGAGCAAGTCGGTGAAGATTCCCTCGCTGGTGATTTCCATCGTGGCGCTGGTGGTATATTGCGTGATGGGCTACATGAGGCAGTCGGCCGCCGCAATATTCGCGGTGTTCCCGCTGCTGGCCGTCGGCATCACTCCCATCCTCGGCAACTATGTAGACTATAAGGGTAAGGCCGCCTCGATGCTCGTTTTCGGCGCCCTTCTCCTCATCATCTGCCACCTGACGTTCGCGTTCATCCTCCCCGTCTTCAAGGGCAACGACCTCGGCGGCGTGATGGTGGCCTACATCACGATTCTCGTGCTCGGCGCCTCCTTCTCGCTCGTGCCCGCCTCGCTCTGGCCCTCCGTGCCCAAGCTTGTCGACGCCAAGATCATCGGCTCCGCCTACGCCCTTATCTTCTGGATCCAGAACATCGGCCTCTGGCTATTCCCGCTGCTGATCGGCAAGGTGCTCGATTCAACCAATTCCGATATCGTATCGGCGGTCGCAGCCGGTCAGCTGACTGCCGAGGAGGCCGCGGTGAGCTACAATTACACCTGGCCGCTCGTGATGCTCGCATGCCTCGGCGTTGCCGCGCTGGTGCTGGGCCTCTACCTTAAGGTGGTCGACCGCAAGAAGCACCTCGGCCTCGAGCTCCCCAACATCACCGACTCCAAGGCCGAGAAGGTCGAGATAGAGGAGTCGGAGGTGGAAGGCGTGGAAGGCTGATTCATTCCGACAGTCGTCGATACCTCCAATATTTGCCGGGTTGTGCTTTTGCATGGCCCGGCATACTTTTGGCCTCTTGTGGGCGTTATATAGTATATGAGTAAATTGCTTTACGTGATGGCCATAGCCATCGGAATGATGTTGAGCCCGATGCAGGGCTACGCCGAGACCGTCTACCGCAAGACGGCCGAGGCTGTGGCACAGGCTTTCTTCAATGAGGCCGCGGGGCTCCTCACACCCCCGCCGAAGCTTGTCTACAACGGCAAACGGCTCACCACGGCAAATCTGTTCATACCTTTCTATGTATTTAATTCTCCCTCCGGAGGCTTCGTGATAGTCTCGGCCGAGAACAAGGCATTCCCCATACTCGGCTTCAACCTGTCAAAGGGTTTTGACGCCGATGCCTTGGGCGAATACGAGAAGGCGCTCCTGCGCAGCTATGCCCGCGACATAGAGATGATACGCTACGACTCCGACGTGCCTTACGAGGCAATCGAGGCGTGGCAGAACATTCCCTCCTATATATCGAAGCTGGTTAAGGCGTATCCTCAGGTCAACTCGCTCTCCATGTCGCGCAATCAGGCCGACGGCGTTATCGATGCCCTTTTCGCCAGCGACCGATATATCCAGGCCACTTCCGATTTGTTTACGCCCTCGCAGTGGGGCGCCGAGATTTCGGCAATGCTGAAGCGCGACGGTGACGTGGCGCTCGGACTTGTGGACGGCGACAGAATCCTGCCTCTTGTAGCCTACGGCTCCAAGGGCGACTACTGGCGTCTGCTGCTTGACGGCGAGAATGACTCATTTTATCGCCTTTTCGCCACGGAAGTTCTCAGCTTCGGTCAGCTCGCCGATATAATTAACGCAGCGGAGATTGTGCCTCCTCGGGAAGAGGAGCCGTTCTCGTTCCATGAAGACTTCATCGCAGAGACGCGAAGTGAGGACGAGGCACGTGAGCGTGAACATGAGAGTCGCCTCAACGTGATTGAGCCCCGTCTCGTGGCTATGGGCGGAGGTCATTTCCGCATCGACCTCCCTTCGGAGATCGTGATGTCGCGGATCTACAACCTCAACGGCTCTATGATCAGGCTTCAGCGATACAGCGACGTCTCCTCGGCTTTCGTCGACCTCGGCGGCCAGCCCTCGGGATTCTATTTCGTAGTAGTCAACGATGTCGAGGGTCGCCCTTATGGATTCAAGATCTACAGATAACCGGATAAATCTACAGATAACCCAATAAGATGATAGATATATGAGCAATGTGATGCAATCGCGTGCGGCCGCCTGGGGCGGCCTGGTTCTTGTGCTCGTTGTAATGGTGCTCACATTCAGCCTGCGCACGGAATGGTGGACGTTTATCGACCTGTTTTTCCTCTTCATGATGGCCTTCTGTCATCTGGCTGCCTGTTATCTGACGAAAGTCAGCTTCCTGGCCTCGCGCAAGCTTGATGTCTTCGCTCTGATTTGCGGCATATTGTTTGTATTGGCGCTTCTCTGCGAATACATCGCATGGCAGGTCATTTTCCCATGAATCATACTCAACATCACATAAATCAGAAACTCAGGTTCTGGTGGCACCACAGAAGACCGCTAATACTCAATGAGTTAGCGGTCTTTTTATTCATCCACACCCCTCCGGGTCACCACAAAAGTCACCACGCTCACGCTAACACGCTGTAATGTTGGGAATTATGTGTGTCAGTGCAGACTCATATCTTTTCTTGTGATTGTATAGCACCCTGATAATCAACATATAAATCATATCCATTCAAAATCATTCAGCATCATTCAACACCACATCACCGCCTCGCACCCCCAAACTTTAACAGACTTTAACTATATTCAGACAGTAAAAATGTGGTGATCTCAGCCTCTTTTTCGCCGGGTCACCACGCTCAACCGTTAAAATCTCATAATAATTTCGTAACTTTGTGGTCGGGTTGACACAAGTCTGCCTATGACATTTTAGAAATATGAAGCGGTATGCTCTCTTGTAAGTCGAGAACGTAGGAAATTCAAGACACTGCACAAGGATAGCATAGCGGTTCTCACGCATACGGCGTGGGCTGCTATACTACATTCGTGCATTTAGGTTTCCTACGACCTTCGACTTAGAATGTTGCATTGGTAGTCCGCGCTTCTGCATTTAATAATCTGCCCTGTCGGACTGCTGGGCAAAAATGAAAGAAAACAATGGAACAAAAATTCTGTCAAAGCTGCGGAATGCCGCTCACAAATGAAATATTCGGCACGAATGCGGACGGTAGACCCAATGAAGATTACTGCATCTACTGCTATAAGGATGGCAAATTTACGCAGGACATGACTATGCAGCAGATGATAGACTACTGCGCACAGTTTACGGATGAAATCAACAAGCAATCGGGACAGAATCTGACTAAAGAGCAGGCAAAGGAAATGATGCGTCAGTTCTTCCCTCACCTCAAACGCTGGAAACAGTATAGCGACTATAATCTGATACACAAAGCGGAGGCTCTTCTTGCGGAATGTGCTACTGTAACCATTGCATCTGTCAATAGCGATGGCTTTCCGCGCCCTGTGCCTATGGCGAAAGGCGAGACACAAGGTTGTGGCATAATATGGATGGCAACGGGGGGTGATTCTGTAAAAGTCGCCGACTTCAAGCGTAATCCTAAAGCCGGGTTATGCTACGATAAAGGCGGTTCAAGTGTCTGCCTGCGCGGCACAGTGGAAATTATCGACGATGACGATATCCGCAGGGAGAAATGGCAGGATTGGTATATAAATCATTTCCCGGGAGGACCTGCTGACCCGAACTATATGCTGCTTCGTTTCGTCGGGACGGAAGCCACTATATGGATTGACCATGAATTCACCCATATTCAAATATAAATTTTTGCCATGAAGAAGATCGAAGCAAACAAAGAACTCATAGCGGCGTGCGGCCTCTATTGCGGCGCGTGCCGTAAGTATCTGTCAGTCAAATGCCCCGGTTGCCATAATAACGAAGAGGCTATCTGGTGCAAGATAAGGTATTGTGTTAATGATAATGGTTATCACTCTTGTGCCGAATGTCGTAAAGATGTAAGCGAGTGTAAAATATATTCCAATTTTATCGGAAAGGTATTCGCTTTTCTTTTCAGATCAGACCGTCCGGCTTGCATCCGCTACATCCGCGAGCATGGCGAACAAGCTTTCGCCGAGGAAATGACTAAACGTAAATGCCAGACAATTAAACGCAACTACAAACCATGAGCCTCACATTACGCCCATATCAGCCTTTGGATGCCGCTGTGATTACATCGTGGCTTAAAAGCGAGTATCTTATACGCCAATGGTGCGCCGACAGATATGAACATTATCCTGTCACGCCCGAAGATATTAACACATATCACGAGAGGAATATTGACGGACAACACTCTCGCGCACTTACAATGACTGATGGCGATGATATTGTTGGGTACATCACCCTGCGCACTCCGGCAGACAAGCCTACGGAGCAACGATTGGGATTCGTTATTGTCGATGATTCAAAACGTGGCCGCGGCTTAGGCAAGGCTCTTGTTTCAATGGCAGTCAAATATGCCTATGAAGAGCTTGGGGCCACAAAAGTGTCGCTCGGTGTTTTTGAGAATAATCCGTCCGCTATTCATTGCTATGAAGCTGCCGGTTTTCATCGAGTATCACTACCTAAAACCGAGAGTTACGAATGCCTGGACGAAACGTGGAACTGTATTGAGATGGAATTAAAAAATGATACCCCAAAACATCCTTGACATAACCGGTCGTAACGAATTCCGCGAATGGCTCATAAAAAACGGCTCTTCCGAAAAAGAGTGCTGGATTGCCGTAAAGCGAGGCAAGACACCGCCGGAGGATGCCTTATGGTATCTTGACGCCGTAGAGGAGGCTTTATGTTTCGGCTGGATAGATTCTACGGTCAAGAATGTGGATGGCGTTACGCTCCAGCGTTTCGGACCGCGAACCAAAAACGGGAGATGGACTGAACTGAACAAAGAGCGTTGCCGGCGCCTTGAACGTCTCGGGCGGATGACAGACAGAGGGCATGCCGTCTGTCCGAACCTCAATGCGGAATTTGAGATTATACCTGAAATAATTATCGCATTCAAGGCTCGTCCTGTGGCATGGCAGAACTTTCAGGACTTTCCACCGCTGTATCAAAGGGTAAGGATTGACAATATTCAGAGAGTAGTTGCAAAGCCTGAATTATTTGAGAGTCGGCTGACAAAACTTATAGAAGCAAGCGAGCGGGGTGAGATGATAGGCCACTGGCACGATTGCGGACGATTACTGGAGGATTGAATCATGATCCGGACACTTAAAGACATGACTTTGGAGGAACTTTGGCAGCTGTTCCCCATCGTGCTGACTCCGCACCAGCTGCAATGGAAAGATTGGGCGAGAGAAGAAATAGAAAACCTCACCGCATTGCTATCGGGATATTGTCCTGTTATCACCCATATAGGCAGCACAGCCATACCCAATATTCATGCAAAGCCGATAATTGACATTCTTGTAGAGATAAATCCCAGTGCCGACAAGCAGCAAATCAAAGAAAAAATGGGAACTGCGGGATATATCTGTATGTCAGTTTCCGATAGCCGCATGAGTTTTAACAAAGGCTATACTCTGGCCGGGTATGCCGAAAAGGTTTTCCATATCCATTTTCACAGAGCCGGTGACAATGATGAAATACGTTTTCGCGATTATCTTATAGCTCATCCTGAAGTCGCTAAAGAATATGAGATATTAAAACTATCACTGCTTCCTAAGTACAAAAATGACCGCGACGGTTATACCGAAGCTAAATCCGAACTTGTACGACAGACAATAAAAAGAGCCTTAAAACAATGAAAAACACAATATATCCCCGCACCGGCGATACACAGACCGTATATCTGAAATCGGTTGTCACGCGCCCGACAATCGAGGTCGGAGACTTCACTA
>USHH01000019.1 GCA_900554345.1 uncultured Bacteroidales bacterium
TCGGCGGCGGCCTATTGCCTCGGCATCACCCAGGTGGATCCCATCAAATACGACCTACTTTTCGAGCGATTCCTCAACCCCGACCGTATATCGCTCCCCGATATCGACGTGGACTTCGACGACGACGGCCGATATGAGGTATTGAAATACGTCACCGGCAAATACGGCGAGGAGAAAGTGGCCCACATCATCACCTATCAGACCATGGCCACCAAATCGGCCATCAAGGATATGGCGAAAGTGATGGAGCTGCCCCTCTCGGAGTCGAACCGTCTGGCGAAGCTCGTGCCGGCAAGACTGCCGGAGGTGAACGGCAAGAACCCGGCGATCAACTTCGCCAACTGCACGAAATACGTGCCGGAATTCAAGGCGGAGGTAGAGAGCCCCGACCCCAAGATCAGGGAGGTGATGAACTATGCCGGACAGCTCGAAGGGAACGTGCGCGGCACGGGAATCCACGCCTGCGGCGTGATCATCTGCCGCGACGACATCACCGACTGGGTGCCTATCTCCATGGCCACCGACACCGACGGCTCGAAGGTGATCTCCACTCAATACGAGGGGAGCGTGATTGAGGAGACCGGTCTGATCAAGATGGACTTCCTCGGCCTCAAGACGCTCTCCATCATCAAGGAGGCCCTCGAGAACATCAAGCGCCACCGCGGCATAGACCTCGACATCGACCACATACCGCTCGACGACCCCGCCACCTTCAAGCTCTACTGCGACGGACACACCACCTCCACGTTCCAGTTTGAGTCGGAGGGGATGCAGAACTCGCTGCGCAAGCTCAAGCCGAGCAAATTCGAGGACCTCATAGCCATGAACGCCCTCTACCGGCCTGGGCCTATGGACTACATTCCTTCGTTCATAGCGCGTAAGCACGGCGAGGAGCCGATTACCTACGACATCCCCATCATGAAGAAGTATCTGGAGGAGACCTACGGCATCACGGTCTATCAGGAGCAGGTGATGCTCCTGTCGCGCCTCCTCTCCAACTTCACCAGAGGAGAAAGCGACATGCTCCGCAAGGCCATGGGCAAGAAGCAGATCGACAAGATGGCGAAGCTCAAGGTGAAATTCATGAGCGAAGGGATGAAGAACGGCCACGAGGAGAAGGTGCTCGAGAAGATATGGGCCGACTGGGAGAAGTTCGCATCCTACGCCTTCAACAAGAGCCACGCCACCTGCTATACATGGGTAGCCTACCAGACCGCCTATCTGAAAGCCAACTACCCGGCCGAATACATGGCGGGGGTGCTGAGCCGTAACCTGAGCGCCGCCGACAAGCTGAAGAAATTCATGGACGAGTGTATCCGCATGGGCATCGAGGTGAAGGGACCCGACATCAACGAGTCGGTCGAGAAATTCGGCGTCACCAGCGACGGCGCCATCCGCTTCGGTCTCGGCGCCGTGAAGGGCGTGGGCTCCAACGCCGTGAAGGCCATCATAGAGGAGAGGGAGAAGAACGGTCCCTACCGCGACATCTACGACTTCGTGGAGAGGGTGAACCTCGCCAACTGCAACCGGGGCACCATAGAGAACCTCGCCCTGGCCGGCACCTTCGACAGCTTCGGGGTGATGAGGGAGATGTTTGTGGAGCCGATGTTCGACAGCACCTACACCGACCAGCTCGTGAAATACGGGCAGACCATACAGAGCGACAAGAACTCACTCCAGGCTTCGCTCTTCGGCGACATGGAACCGTTGGAGACCGCGAAGCCGCCGTTTCCGAAAGTGACGCCGTGGTCGAACATCAAGCGGCTCGACGAGGAGAAGAAGATGGTGGCCATCTATATCTCGGCCCATCCTCTCGACCCCTACTATATGGAGCTGACCCACCATTGCAACTGTCCGTGCTCGGAATTCAAGGAGAAGCGCGACATAGCCGGGAGCGTGCTGACGATTGGCGGTATGGTGACCGGCTACACCATACGCAATGACCGCAACGGCAACCCCTACGGGGTGATGACGCTTGAGGATTTCTCCGGCACCGCCGAGATGATGCTCTTCCGCAAGAACTTCGAGATGACGCGCAGCAGATACCAGCCGGGCGACTTCGCCTACCTGAAGATACGCATCGCGCCTCCGCGCTTCGCCAACGGGCGCGTGGAGATGAGCATTGATGAGGCAACCACGCTCGACTCGATAACGGGAAGGGTGGCCAACGAGGTGACGCTATTCATCGACCGCGACTTCGACAACGCGGAGTTCTTCAAGAGCCTCCACGACCTCGACGGAGAAGAGCGCCCCGGCGACCTCTACATTGTGGTCAACGATCCTGCAACGCGCCAGAGGATAAAGCTGCATACACGTAAGAAGATGAATGTCAATAAGAAAATGGTGAAGCTGCTGGAGGGATGGAACGTGCCGTTCAAAGTGACCGACGCCAAAGAAATGCGATAATATTTGCATATCTCGCAATTAACATCTAAATTTGAACTCAAATTCGTGAAATCTTAAAATAATAATAGACATGGCACAACAGTTTACAGACCAGACAGCCCAGGAGGCGATAGCCACCGGCAAAGCAGTAGTGATCGATTTCTGGGCCACATGGTGCGGCCCCTGCATCAAGCTCGGCCCCGTAGTGGAGGAACTCGCAGAGAAGTATGGCGACCAAGCCATCATCGGCAAGCTCAACATCGACGAGAATGACCAGATCGCATCCCAGTTCCGCGTACGCAACATCCCGACAGTGCTTTTCTTCAAAGACGGGGAATGCAAGGACAAGAGCGTGGGTCTCGTGAAGCTCGGCGACCTCGAGGCTAAGCTGCAGCCGCTGCTCTAAGCGTCTCACGCGGCTCTTAGAAGCCGGGAGAAACATAAGCCGCCGCGTCTGATATGGATTTCAGGCGCGGTGGTTTCTTTATCCCTCCTGCCGCTTATTTGCCTACACGACCGAACATCATGAACTTGCGGGTGTAATAGTCGGTGGTGACGTCGGAGACCACGACTCCCTTGCGCGTGGAGGCGTGCACAAACTGGCGGTCGTCGACCATTATGCCCACGTGCGACACCTTGGAGGGGTCGCTGCCGGTGGCGAAAAAGACAAGGTCGCCCGCCTCCACCTCGTCGCTCTTGAGGGGCTTGCAGAACTCAGCCTGCCGGGCGGAGTTGCGCGGCAGCTTGAGGCCGGCGATGTCCTCGTAGACGCGGAGCACCATGCCGGAGCAGTCTGTGCCCTTTCCTTTCTCCGTGCCTGCATATTTATAGGGGGTGCCGATCCATGTCATGGCCTCCTCGGCGATGCGGCGTCCTAATTTACTTCCCTTGCCGACATGCACGGTCTGCTCCCTGCCTTTGCCGGAGTCCTTCGGCTTCGAGCTGTGGCAGCCACCCAGCAAAAGGGATATACATGCCACTAATGCGATTATCAATGAGGCATGATGCGATGTCAGATTTCTATTAATAGATGTCAGATTTCTATTTATAATGGTATTATGCACTTTTGTCAGATGCTTGAATATTATGAAAGTGCAAAGTTAGTGAGTCGAGCCCTTATCTTCGACACCTACAAATGTTAAAAATACTTAATCCATCACTTATCATACACCTAATCTTAAAAATGATGAAGAAAATGAAAAACATCGGAGGGTGAAGACGGGAATTAGGAGAAGTGTTAATTTCCGTTTCACTTCGCGAGGCGTTATATTAATTTAGCTTAAAATTGGCCTGAAAGCGGCATCCAGAGGTAATAATGGCGGAGAAATTGCTTTCTGTATATAGGCAGTCTTCCCGGCTAAGGGAGTGTGCCGGAAGTTTTTCCACAAAGCAATCAACCATAGTCATAAAACATATTCTGGAAATGAATAAATCAATAATCACGGCGAGCGCCTCCATCGCGCTCCTACTGACAGCATCACCGACGGCATGCGCCAAATCGAGCGAGGCCGGCGAGTTCGTGCGCACATCCGCGTCATCGGCATTCGACACAGACTTCACCGCCGCGGCAGAGAAGACAATCAACGAGGTGGTATGCATCAAGAGCTACGCCTCCCCCCGCCAGTCGCCCTACGGACAGGGTGGCTACGACCCTTTCGGAATGTTTGACTTCTTCTTCGGGCCGCAGCCCCAGCAGCCTCAGCAGCGCCGCCAGCAGAAGAGCCAGGAACCGGTGCAGAGCGGCCTCGGCTCGGGCGTGATCATCACCGAAGACGGCTATATAGTGACCAACAACCACGTAATCGACGGCGCCGATAAGCTGGAGGTGCTCCTCAACGACAACTCCACCTACGAGGCCCGCGTGATCGGTACCGACGAGGCCACCGACCTCGCCCTCATCAAGATCGACGCGAGCGGCCTCTCCCCCATCACCTTCGGCGACTCCGAGGCCGTCAAGATCGGCGAGTGGGTTCTTGCAGTCGGCAACCCCTTCGGCTTCAACTCCACCGTGACCGCCGGTATCGTGAGCGCCAAGGCCCGTAGCCTCGGCCAGAACAGCCCTCGCGGCAACTCGATGGGCATCGAGTCGTTTATCCAGACCGACGCCGTGCTCAACCCCGGCAACTCCGGGGGCGCCCTGGTGAACCTCAAGGGAGAGCTGATCGGCATCAACTCCGCAATCTACAGCAACACCGGCAGCTACACCGGCTACTCCTTCGCCATACCGACCACCATCGTGAAGAAGGTGATCACCGACATCCGCCAATATGGCACAGTGCAGCGCGCGGTGCTCGGCTGCACCATAGCCGAGCTTGACGCATCGATCGCCAAGGAGAAGGGCATCACGGCCACCAAATCGGGCCTCATCGTAGCCTCCGTGACCGACCGCTCGACAGCCAAGGAGCTCGGGCTCCAGGCCGATGACGTGATCGTGGCCATCAACGGCACTGAAGTGGCCAACCGCGCCCAGCTCGTGGAGCAGCTCAACAAGTTCCGTCCCGGCGACAGCATCTCGATCACTTATGTGAGAGACAACCAGCGGGTGACGAAGACCGCCACACTGCGCAACATGCAGGGCAACACCTCGATCACCAAGAAGGGCGACTTCTCGGAGATAGGATGCGCCTTCATGAAGATCTCCGAGGAGACCAAACGCGCCCTCGGCATCAGCAACGGAGTGAAGGTGACCGGCATCAAGAACGGCAACTTCCGCGACGCCGGCATCAAGGAGGGCTTCATCATCACCGAGATCAACGGCCATGCCGTGAACTCAAGCGACGACGTGGAAGCCATCTACAACAACGTGATGAAAAACGACACGGAAGACAAAGTGATGTTCATCACCGGCCTCTATCCGTCGGGCAAGAAATACTACTATGCCGTAAACCTCGCAGAGGAGTGATAACAGCGGCATAACCGTTGAGGAAAGCCCCGCGGGGATGCGGAAACGCAGCCCGCGGGGCTTTTTTGATGAAAAATTATGGCACAGTTGAAAAACAAAGCAGAAATTAAAACGTTTTTATTTAAAATAACCGACAAATAATATTGAAAATTAAAGATATTTTTGCTAATTTTGCAACAATTTTTTGGAAGGGAATATGAGACAGCTTAAGATAACCAAATCAATCACCAATCGCGAAAGCGCCTCTCTTGACAAATATCTTCAGGAAATAGGACGTGAGGAACTGATATCGGTGAGTGAGGAAGTAGAGCTCGCACAGCGGATCAAGAAGGGCGACAGCAAAGCCCTCGACAAGCTTGTGCGCGCCAATCTCCGCTTTGTGGTCTCTGTGGCCAAACAATATCAGAACCAGGGCCTCAGCCTGCCCGACCTCATCAATGAAGGTAACCTCGGGCTGATGCGTGCCGCGCAGAAATTCGACGAGACACGCGGCTTCAAGTTCATTTCATACGCAGTATGGTGGATACGCCAGTCGATACTCCAGGCTCTCGCCGAGCAAAGCCGAATCGTGAGGCTGCCGCTCAATCAGGTAGGCTCGCTCAACAAGATCAGCAAGGAGCTCTCGAAGTTCGAGCAGGAGAACGAGCGACGTCCGTCGCCCGAAGAGCTCGCCGAACGCCTTGATCTCCCGGTCGACAAGGTCTCGGACACACTGAAGGTCTCCGGCCGCCACATCTCGGTAGACGCACCGTTTGTGGAGGGCGAGGACAACTCGCTTCTCGACGTGCTTCCCAACGAGGACAGCCCGATGGCCGACTCGTCGCTCAACCAGGAGTCTCTCTCGAAAGAGGTAGACCGCGCCCTCAAGCAGCTCTACGACCGCGAGCGCGAGATTCTGAAGATGTTTTTCGGCATAGGTTGCCAGGAGATGACCCTCGAGGAGATCGGCGCTAAGTTCGACCTCACCCGTGAGAGGGTTCGCCAGATCAAGGAGAAGGCCATACGGCGCCTCAAAGGGCAGAAGAGCCGTCTGCTCAAAAGCTATTTAGGAGAATAACCATTTAGACGCATCAGATGAAATTACCCGCATGTATCCGCACGCTGATAGCCCCGCTGATATGTGCGGGTCTGTTTTCTCCATGCCATGCCGCGACACCTGAAACCGCGCCCGCATACGAGCCGCTCATCAAAACCGAAAGCCGGGGAATCGCCCGGCATTTCGCCTGGGGGGCCGATGTCGGCATGAGTATCGACATGAGCGGCTACGACATGTCGACGCTCGACGCGGAGGTGATGGCCGGCTACAAGTGCAGCTGGCTGCGCATCGCCGGCGTCGGCGTGGGTCTCAGCCGCTCGTTCGGCAGCGGCCACACCTTCGTGCCGGTATTCGCGGTGTTCCGCTCCTCGTTCCGCAGCAAGCCCTCTCCCCTCTTCCTCGACTTAAAGGCCGGCTACTCCTTCAACACCATCCACGACGCGCCGACACTCGGCGACGTGGCCGCCTCTATAGGCATGGGCATAAATCTCGCCTCCGGCAGGAACTTCAAGAGCCACATCATCATAGGATACGGCTTCCGCCATTTCTCCTACCGCCACCGTGAGATCACCGGCCTCAACGCCAAAAACATCAGCATGGCGCAACTCGCCTTCGGCATCAATTTCTGAAAGCGCAGACATACACAGCCGCAAAATAAAATCCGCAACCCGAAGGCTGCGGATTTTTCTTTATGCTGCGTCAGGCTTATTTTATGCCGTCGCGGTGGAGGAGGGCGTCGATTGTGGCGTCGCGTCCACGGAAGCCGCGGTAGAGCTCCGAGGGATCGACAGTGCCGCCGGACTGAAGCATGTGGAGGAACCTGTCGGCCGTCTTCCTGTCGAAGATGCCGTTTTCCTCGAAAGCGGCGAAGGCATCGGCATCGAGCACCTCGGCCCACTTGTAGCCGTAATAACCGGCTGCATAGCCGCCGGAGAAGATATGGCCGAAAGCAGGCGAAGTCAGCGTACCCTCGACAGCGTCGAAGATCCTGACGGGATCCTGGGCCTTTGCCTCGAAAGCGGCCACGTCCTGAGAGGCGCGGAGCGGTTCCTCGATGGTGTGGTAGGCCATGTCGAGGAAACCGAAGCCCAGCTGACGCATGCAGGCGTAGGCGGCCCCGAACTGCTGCGACTTCACGAACTTCTCAAGCAGCTCGGCAGGCATCTTGCCGCCCGTCTTGTAATGCACGGCAAAGCTGTCGAGGAATTCTTTCTCCGGGAGGAAGTTCTCGTTGAACTGCGAGAAGAGCTCCACGAAATCGTGGTAGACGTTGGTGCCGCTGAGCGAGGCGTACTTGGCCTCGGCGGAGAGGCCGTGGAGCGCATGGCCGAACTCGTGGAGGAAGGTCTCTACCTCGTATGGCGTAAGGAGCACGGGCTCGTTGCCCACGGGCTTCGAGAAATTGCATACGATGGAAATAAACGGAATGCTCTTCTTGCCGGCGTCATCCTTCGTCTCAGTGCGGAACTCCGTCATCCATGCGCCTGGCGCCTTGCCTGGACGATAGAAGAAATCGGCATAGAGGATGCCGAGGAGCGAACCATCTTTCTTATAGACCTCGTAGGCCTTCACGTCGGGATGATAGACTGGGATATTCCTGTTTTCCTTGAACCTGTAGCCGTAAAGACGGGTAGCAAGGCCGAGCACGCCGCTGATGGTGTTGTTGAGCTCGAAATAGGGCTTCATGTCCTCGTCGTTGAAGGCGTAACGGGAGTTTTTGAGCTTGTCGCTCCAATAGGAATAGTCCCATGGCATGAGAGTGAAATCGGCACCCTGGGTGGAGCGGGCGAAGTCCTGAATCTCGGCGAGTTCGTCCTTCATCGGCCCGGTGTAGGCCTCGCGGAGCTGGTTGAGCAGATTCATCACCTCCTCGGGGGTCTTGGCCATAGTGCCCTGAAGCTGATACTCTGCGAAATTGTCCTTCCCCATGAGACGCGCGATCTCGAGGCGAACATTTGCGATATCCTTCAGGATCTGTGTATTGTCATAGTCACCACCGATATTGCGCGAGCCATACATCCTGTAGAGCTTCTCGCGGAGGTGGCGGTTGTCGGCATATTTCATAAACGGCCCGTAAGACGGGGCGAAGAGAGTGAAGAGGAAGAGATTCCCGTCGTCGGGCTTACCCTCCTCCTCGAGCGCGGCCTTGGCCTCGGCCCTGGCGGCAGTGCGGATTGATTCGGGGAGGCCACCGAGATCCTTTGCCTCGACCCAGAGACGGTTGGCGGGGTCTTTGAGCTCATTGGTGACATTCTGGCCGAAACGCACATTGAGGTCGGAGAGCTCGGAGCTGAGGCGCCGGAAGCGTTCGCGGTCGGCTCCCTTGAGATTGGCGCCCGACTCAGCGAAACCGCGATAGGTCTCCTCGATGAGGCGCATATCCTCCGCAGAGAGTCCGGAGAGTGAATTGCGCGAATCATAGACGGCCTTGATGCGGGCCCAGAGAGGCTCGTTGAGCAGGATATCGGTGGAGTGGTCGGAGATGAGAGGCGTCACGGCGCCCATGACATTCATGAGCGTGGTGTCGCCCATGGCCTGCTCCACATTGGAGAGGGCAAGCGTCGCCTCGTTGAGGATCCTGCCGGAGCGGTCGAGGGCCACGATGGTGTTGAGGAAACCGGGGGTCTCGGGATTGCTCACGATAGCATCGATCTCCTCGTTGTGGAGACGGATGCCTTCCTTCACCGCTTCCTCATAAAGAGCCGGATTCAGCTTGGTGAATTCCGGAGTGCCGTGAGGAGCGGTGGATGGCCGGAGCAACGGATTGTCGGAGCCTCCGGCAGCCGAAGATGTTAGTGTCATCACAGTAAGCGCAGCCATGCTGCAGATAGATTTATGAAACATATTAGAGATAGGGATATGAGGGACTCGAAGGGGAGCCCGCTGATTCTGATGCAAAATTAGCAAAAAGTATGCCTGCAAAAAAGCGCGCCCGCAAAAGGAGCGCGCTTTTTATCAAGGAATATCGCATTTATTTCTTTTCGACACCGGTCATGATCACCTGAATGCGGTTTTTGTCGGTGTAGAGGGTCTTCATGAAGGCGTTCAGCTTATCGAGGGTCATGCTCTCGATGGCTGCCTTGTGGCCCGTGACGAAGTCATGGCCACGGAGGAAGTTGCGGATATTGCCGCTCCAGTAGGAATTGGTGCGGACGTTGATCTCATACTGCTTGAGCATGGCTTCCTTCACCTTGTTGAAAGTCTCGGGCTTTGCACCCTCGGCGAGAAGCTTGAGCCACTCGTCGTGGGCACGCTTGATGATGTCGGCCTTCTGCTCGTGATTGGTCTGCACGAAGTAGAATATCTGCCATACATTGTCGTTGAAGTTGAGGTCGCCGCCTACCTGGGCGCCGTAGGTGCCGCCCATTTCCTCGCGGAGTGTAGCGAGATAGATGTCGTCGAGCACATCGGCTGTAGTGCTTACGAGCACGTCGTTGGCGATATCCGACTTGAGATTGGAGCCGCTGTAGACGTCATATACCCATACTGAAGGATTCTGCATCTCAAGGTCGAAAGCATCGTTGATGTCGCCTGTCGGGATCTGGATCGGTGTCACTACCTGCGGAGCCTTGACGGCGGCAGCGGGCAGAGTGGCGATATACTGCTCGAGCAGGGGCTTGAGGGTAGCCGCATCCACATTGCCGGTGAAGATGAATGTATAGTCGGCGGCGTTGGAGAGCGCCTCCTCCACATACTTCATCACCTGGGGATAGTTGACCTTGTTGAGGTCTTCGACCGTGGGCTGCTTGAAGAGGGGGTTGTGGCTGTAGACGTCCTCGGTGACACGGTTGAAGAACACCATCTGAGGATTATTGCTCATGTTCTCGAGCATCAGCTTCTGCTGGTCGAGCTGCACGTTGAATGTCTTCTCATCGGGAGTGAGGGCCGTGAAGGCGGCATATATGAGCTCCATGAGTGTGGGAAGGTCCTTCACTGTGGAGCGTCCGTTGAGCATCTGGGTGTATGCGTTTGTGCCCAAGGAGAGGGAGACCTTCTTACCGGCGAGATACTTCTGGAGCGTGGTGTTGTCGAAGGGGCCCATCTTGGCGGTCTCGAAGGCATCGTCGATGCAGTTGACGTTGATGGCGTCGGCGGCATTGTAGGTGCGGAGACCGCCCTCGCGGAATGCGTTGAAGAGAATCTCGTCGGCGGCGAAGTCGGTGGTCTTGAGCACGACCTTGACGCCGTTGGAGAGCGTGAACTCAGTGGCGCCGAGAGGAGCGATCTCGGAAGTGGCCTTCACGGAGCCGGGAGCGGGAAGGGCGCTGATGAGGGGATCGGTGATCACCTCGTCGACGTAAGCCTCATACTGGGCGTTGAGAGCGTTGCTGACGATACCGACGGCGAGCTCCTCGCCGAGGACGCCCTCACCCTCTTTCTTGGGACGGAGCTCCACGATAACCTGGTTTTCGGGAGTGAGGAGCATGGGAAGCATGCTGTTGATGGCCTCCACAGGGATGGTGGGGAGCACGGCCTTCACGAGCTGATACTCGGCCTCGATGCCGGGAGTAGGCTCGTTTTCGATGAAGTGGCGTATGAGCTCACGGCCGAGGGCCTCGCTTTTTGTCTTGTCGCGCTCGTTATACTGCTTCTCGTAGCCGGCGATGATCTCGTCGTCGACGCGCTTGAGCTCGGAGGCGTTGAAGCCGGTCTTGCACGCCTGGGCCACGTGGGCCATAGCCTCTTCCATAGCCGATTTTGAATCTTTCTTCGGGATGATGGTGATGTCGAACGAAGCCTTTGTCGACGATACATAGAAGTCGGTGAAGTCGACACCGGCGTAAGCATAGGCGCACTCAGGCTTGTTGGCGAACTCGGAGAGGCGGTTGTTGATGAGATTTGCGATCACCGACTGGAGAAGGTTCTGCATAATAAACATCTCCTGGGTGTTGCGCATCTCGAAGGGAGCCTTGTCGCTCTTGAAGCTTACGGTTATCATAGGGTTGCGGAGCTCCTCGTCCTCGAAGGAGGTGTATATGGGCTTCTGATTGTCGCTTACCTGCGTGTAGACGCGGGGAGCGGCGTTCTCAGGCATGGGAATCTTCGAGAAGAGCTCCTTTACCTTTGTCTCCATGGCGTCGGGGTCGAAGTCACCGACGATGACGATACCCTGCAGGTCGGGACGATACCATTTCTTATAGTAAGCGCGGAGCACGTCGGGGTCGAAGTTCATCACGACTTCCATCTTGCCGATAGGCATCTGCTCATACTGGTATTCATCGTAGATTTCAGGGAGGATGGCGGTGAATGCCCTTGTGTTGGCGTCGTTGCGCTGGCGCCACTCCTCCTGGATCACGCCTCTCTCGGCATTGATCTCGGCGGTCTCGAGCGAGATGCTTCCGCTCCAGTCGGCGAGCACGAGAAGCACGCTGTCCATGAGGGCCTGGTCGGTGGTGGGCACGTTGTTGATGTTGTAGACTGTCTCGTCGAACGATGTGTAGGCGTTGATGTCAGCGCCGAAACGGATTCCTTTCGACTGGAGGTAGTTGAGCATAGCCTTGCCGGGATAGTGCTCGGTGCCGTTGAAGGCCATGTGCTCGAGGAAGTGAGCGAGGCCGAGCTGCTCGGGGGTCTCGAGAGTGGAGCCTACCTTCTGGGCGATGTAGAAATTGGCCCTTTCCTTAGGCTCGGAATTCTGCAGGATGTAGTATGACAGCCCGTTGGGGAGCACACCGCTTTTCACCTTAGGATTCAGCGGGAGTGGAGTGAGCTGAGGCTGCTGCATCTGAGCATTCATTCCCAACACTCCGATAAGAATCATGGCTAAGCTGAGAGCTTTCTTGATCATGATGTGGAAAATTTAGAGTTGTTATTAATTGAGATATAATTTACGAAACAAGGTCTGCATCCCATATAAGGGAAACTGACAGGGCAAAATTATGTTTTATTTTTGAATTGACCAAATTATTTATTGAAATTCGATAATTTTTTGTCAATAAACCCTCAAAATCATATCATGCCGTGCATCATGGCGTAGAGAGAGATGGCTGAAGCCGACTTGATGCCGAGTTTTGAGGCTATGTTCTTTCGGTGGGTGATCACGGTATTGACGGAGATGCAGAGGGTGTCGGCGATCTCCTTGTTGGTCTTTCCGGCGGCGATTTCCCTTATCACCTCCCTCTCACGCTGCGAGATCTCCTCGGCAGGGCTGCTGGGATTGCTGCGCAGGCTCTCCACAAATCTGTCGGCGCATGCCTGAAGGTCGGAATCATCGGCATCCGTTCCTATGAACAGAGGCTGCGCCGAGAGGGCGACTGCATGACCGCCGATGACTACAAGCAGTTTCGCTTTGCGGGGAAGAAAGAAATCGGTGTGAAGGGCAAACGAACCGGCATCTGCCACGAAACCGTCGAAACGCTCGGCATCGTCAGAGCACGACTCAAGGGAGCGGAAGCACTCAGCCGCCACACCTTCGTGGCGGAAGAGGAACCGGAGGCCGAGTGTCTCCAGAGTGGAGAAGCCAACAATGGCGATCGAGATGTCGGAGTTCATGGCAGAGGAAGGGAGGTGGCAGATCTGGAATTACTGCCGAAGAGACGTCGGCGGATTCGGTTGTTCTGCCGTATGTCTTTCTGGAGGGCGAAAATCGAGGTCACGACGGCCACGCAGAGATTTCGGTCGCAATCACCTTCGAGGTGGATGACGAAAAACGACAGAAGATCGTCAATCTTCTCCTCCACGCTGTCGAAGACGTCGGAAGCACTGGAGACGTCGCTGCCTACGGTTAGGAACTCAGTCTTCACCTCCATGAAGAAAGTGCGCAGCATCAGCAGATTGCCCGCGTCGCCGCTGCGGTCGATGAGTAGATTGAGATGGCGCTCTATGTTGGGTAGCTGCACACGCTCGTAGTATCGGCAGGTGGAGTCGAGATAACGGCAGGCGTCGTCGAGCCAGCGCGACGCCTCCGGAGTCTCGGGAAAATAGTCTTCGTTTAGAAACGTATTGACGATGAGGAGGAAAAAACCGGGGTCTACGTCATGGCGACGGCATACTTCAGCGATGCTGAGGTCGCCGACACCGAGCGAGACCCCCAGCCGGTTGATAACCGGAATCACCTGGGGGTCGGTGAATATCACGTCCTTGAGACGTGATGTCTGACTGTAGAGCGGCATTATCTCTTTTTCACCACGATAGTGGCGTTCTGCGTGATCACCATATCGACCGCTACGTCGTGTGGCTCGGCGGGGATGTCGTCGACAAGCTGGAATTCATATCCGACGCCGATCTTCATAGCCTGCGTGTTCTTGAGCAGACGGTCGTAGAAGCCCTTTCCGCGCCCTATGCGGTTGCCGTTGCGGTCGTAGGCCACTGCCGGGACAATCACCAGCTCGATATCGTCGGGACTCACGGTGTCGGAGCCTGTAGGCTCCTCGATATGGAAGGCACCCAGCTCCAGACGGCTCTCGTCGTAGGGAAGGATGTCGAGATTGACGCCGTTGACCCTCGGCAGATAGAAATGCTTGCGGCTCCCCCACTTGCGGAGGAAACGCCTTGTGGAAAGCTCGTCGGGAAGAGAATGATACATCAATATATGCTCTGCCACGAGAAAGGCTGCTGTCTGCTCGAGACGGTTGAAGACTTCCTCGGCTGCGTTCTCTTTCTCAAGCTCGGTCAGCATCAGCCGCAGTCCTTTGATTTTCCGGCGTATTTCCTGTTTTTCCATAATGAGATATTCGATTTCCTTTAAGGATAACAATTATTTCCTGATATCGGTTGGCGATTCGTCGTTTTTCAAGGCGTCGACGGCCCTCTTCACGGCTATGTCGTCGCGGTTGAGCATCTCGATGAAAGCCTTATAGCCGAGCACGTCTCGCGCCACCATCGCCTTGATCTGCTCGAGAATGAGGCTTCGGCTCTGGTTGATGTAATACCATCGGGCCGGCACGCCGTTGCGGGCCGCGAACTGCACGAAATTGTCGAGCAGGGTATTGTCGCGCGGCATCACGGCGAGTAGCCTCTGGAGCGACTTCACGCCTGCGAAGGCATCGCGGTATTTGTCGGCCACCCGATAGGCGAACTTCTGGATCAGGCCGCGGTTGGTGACGTTGACGTAGTAGGATGTATAGCCAGTGGTGTCCTCCGGCACAAAGACGTCGGGCATGATGCCGCCGCCACCGTAGACGGGGCGTCCGTTGCCTGTGTAGAACAGTTTCGACTTGTCGAGACGCACACTGTCGGCGTTGTAGAACTCACCGTGGGAGTAACGGTCGGCGATGTCGAGCTCATAGTCCATGTCGCCGCCACGCTTGTAGTCTTTCTGGATGCTGCGGCCTGAGGGAGTGTAATATCTGGCCACAGTCAGACGGATGGCGGAACTGTCGGGGAGCTCGGTCTGGTTCTGCACGAGACCTTTGCCGAACGTGCGTCGCCCGATCACGAGGCCGCGGTCGTTGTCCTGGATCGCTCCGGCGAAGATCTCCGAGGCTGAAGCGGAGATCTCGTTGACGAGCACCGTGATCTCGCAGTCGATGAAGGAGCCGGTATTGTCGCTGACGGCAATCTCGTCGTTGACCGACGAGCGCCCCTTGGTGTAGACGATGAGCTTGCCGGCAGGCAGGAACTCATTTGCCATGAAGATGGCCTGGTCCATGAATCCGCCCTGATTGTAGCGCAGGTCGATCACGAATTTCTCCGCGCCCTCCTTCCTGAGGTTGGAGAGGGCATTGAAGAACTCGTTGTAGGTGTTGCGGGCGAACTTGATTACCCTCACATATCCGATGCCGGGCTCAATCATATAGGCGGCGTCGACACTGTTGTTGGGAATCTCGCCTCTCACCACGTCGAAATGCAGAGTGGCCGGAGAGGAATTCCGTTTCACTCCTATGTCCACCTTCGTGCCCTTCTTTCCACGGAGGTTCTTGAAGACCTTTGAGTTGTCGAGGTCGTTACCTGTAAGGTCAACGCCGTTGGCGCTGATGATCCTGTCGCCTTGAAGAATACCCACCTTCTCGGCCGGCCCTCCGGCCACCACCTCTATGACATGCACGGTGTCGTTCATGATCTGGAAAGAGACGCCGATGCCGCTCAGACTGGCGTCGAGATCCTCGTTGACCTGGTTGAGCTCGCTGGCCGGGATATATGTGGAGTGCGGGTCGAGCGAGGCGAGCAGGTCAGGCATCACCGACTCGAGCAGGGAGTCGGTGTCGAGCTGGTCGACGTAGTCGCGGCCGATGAGGCCGAGGATGGCATGAAGCTTCTCTTCCTGCGGAGATAGGCGCGGCTGCATGACGTAGCGGCCGATGAATACCCCTCCCACTATGCCGAGGCATAGCAGGAGAGGTAATAATACAATAGCGGGATTCTTCTTGGTTTTCATTATTATTCGTCAGTCACAGAGCGGCATGTAGTCTACCGTGACGCCGGCCTTCCTAAGAATGTCGAGGCCGTCGGTGATACGGTAGAGCTCGGAAAAGACCACTCTCTTGATTCCGGCCTGAATGATTAGCTTGCTGCATTCCATGCATGGACTCGTCGACACGTAGAGGGTGCTCCCCTCGCTTGAGTTGTTGCTGCGGGCCACCTTGGTGATGGCGTTGGCCTCGGCGTGGAGCACCCAAGGGAAAGTGACACCCTCGTCAGACTCGCATACATTCGGGAACCCCGAGGGGGTGCCGTTGTAGCCGTCGGAGATTATCATCTTGTCCTTCACGAGTATGGCACCTACCTGACGGCGGGTGCAGTAGGAATTCTCGCTCCAGATGCGGGCCATGCGGAGATAGCGCATGTCGAGCGCCTTCTGCTTATCGTCTCTGTCCATGTCTTATGCGGCAAAATCAGATTATTCTTCGGAATGCTCCATCAGGAATTTCTCGGCGTCGAGGGCGGCGCGGCAGCCTGTGCCGGCGGCGGGGGAAAGCCCTCCGGGGGCGAGGACGGCGATAGCCTGTCGGTAGCGCGGGTCGGCGCAGTCGCCGGCGGCGAAAACGCCCGGCACGCTGGTGTGTGTCGTATTGCCCTGCACCTTGATGTAGCCCTCGGCGTCGAGCTCGATCTGGCCGTTGAAGATCTCGGTGTTGGGCTTATGGCCGATGGCGAGGAAGAAGCCGTCGATCTCGATGTCGAAGTGGTCTTCCTCCGGTGTGCCCTTCTTGCTCACGATGTGAGCGCCCTCCACGCCGTCCTCGCCGAAGAGGCCCACGGTGTTGCATTCAAAGAGGATCTCGATGTTCTCCTTGTCTCTCACCCGCTTCTGCATAACGTCGGAGGCGCGGAGATAGTTCTTGCGGACAATGAGATATACCTTGTTGGCGAGAGTGGAGAGGTAGAGGGCCTCCTCGCATGCGGTGTCGCCGCCACCCACTACAGCCACGTTTTTCTTTCTATAGAAGAAGCCGTCGCAAGTGGCGCATGCGCTCACGCCGAGGCCTCTGTATTTCTCCTCGTCGGAGAGACCGAGATATCTTGCCGACGCTCCGGTTGAGATGATTACGGTGTCGGCGATGATTACGTCGCCCTTCTCGTCGACGCAGCGGAACGGACGCTTCGAGAAGTCGACCGATTCGATGGTGCGGGGACGGATCTCGGCGCCAAACCTGAGGGCCTGACGGCGGATCTGGTCCATCATCTCGGGTCCCTGCACACCCTCGGGATAGCCGGGAAAGTTCTCGATCTCGGTAGTCTGCGTGAGCTGTCCGCCGGGCTGATTACCCTCAAACACAATTGGGTGCAGATTTGCACGCGAGGCGTAGATTGCGGCCGTGTATCCGGCAGGGCCCGAACCGATCACGAGCACTTTTGTCTTTTCTTCTGACATAGCTTTATGTTAATTTTATGGTATTATGATAATAACGTTTCTGAATTCCGTTTTATGTCGCGCCCTGATGATAAAATCACCGGAGGTCGACGATCTCGGTCTTCGGGAAGCGCGATCTGGGATATACGAAAGCCGAGAGGGGCACATTGGCCCTGACGTCGAGTGAAGTCACGACGCAGGTCGACACCGCGCCTCCGGAGGCCGCCACCACTATCTTCTCCGGAAGGAAAGTAGAAGCACTGAGGGTCACGGTGATTTTCTTTATGGCGTTCTTGCGCGACTTGGGCACAAGATTCACCACATATTTCCCCTTGGGCATCGAAGAGGCGAAAGAGGATGAGAAGGCGCCGGGAGTGCTGTTGACATACATGAGGGGATTAGTCTCGGCCAGCTCGGCGGCAGTGGGAGTCGTGACAGTGGTCTCTTCCGTGTGTGGATTGTAGGAGTAGAGGGTGGCTCCGTCATACCAGGCCGACATAGCGCGTGATTCTATGGCGAATTTTCGGCCGGCGGCCTTGAGCGTTCCCTTGACGGAACTCTTTCCGGTGGAGAGGGTGAACGACGCGGAGATTCCCTTGGCGGAGGAGATGGCCGACGCCGCCTTAGCCACCACCTGCGGGGCCGTGAGCCTTGCGGGAGCGGCCGCTGCGGGACAAGCGGGAA
>USHH01000020.1 GCA_900554345.1 uncultured Bacteroidales bacterium
TTCCTCCCCGCCCGGCTTCGGGTTGTTGGCGCCGTCGATGGCCCCCCCGCCCTTGCCTGCTCCCACCAGCGTGTGGATCTCGTCGATGAAGAGGATGATCTCGCCGTCGCTCTGTGTCACCTCGTTGACTATCGCCTTGAGGCGTTCCTCGAATTCTCCCTTGTATTTCGCTCCGGCCACCAGGGCGCCCATGTCGAGCGAATAGATCTGTTTCGACTTCAGGTTCTCAGGCACGTCGCCCCTCACGATACGGTGGGCGAGACCCTCGGCGATCGCCGTCTTGCCGGTGCCGGGTTCTCCCACGAGCATCGGGTTGTTCTTCGTGCGGCGCGACAGGATCTGGAGCACGCGGCGTATCTCCTCGTCACGGCCGATCACCGGGTCGAGCTTGCCGCTGCGGGCACGGTCGTTGAGGTTGATGGCATATTTCGACAGCGCCTGATATGACTCCTCGGCGCTCTGCCCGGTCACCTTATTGCCTTTGCGTAGTTCCTGGATGGCGGCCTTAAGCCCGTCTTCGGTCACTCCCGCGTCTTTCAATATCTGCGAGGCCTTGCAGCGTGTCTTCAGGATGCCCATGAGCATCGCCTCTACCGACACATACTCATCGCCCATGCTCTTCGAGAAGTCGACGGCTTTCTGCAAGGCATCGTTGGCTTCACGGCTCAACACCACTTCACCGCCCGACACCTTAGGCAGACTCTGGATGTCCTTGTCGAGCGCCATATTGACCGAACTCAGACTCGCGCCAAGCTTCTGGAAGAGGAAGTTGACTATCGTCTCGCTCTCGCCAATAATCGCTTTCAGGATATGCGAGGGCTCGATCTGCTGCTGGCCGTTATGCCGCGTCAGCTCTATCGCCTTCTGCACAATCTCCTGTGACTTGATTGTGAAATTGTTGAAATTCATATATTGGATTTTTGGTTGTTTGCTCCGTTTGATTTTTAAAATATTAACAATTGTGGCGCAATTTGGTTGAAAATATCCCGCATTTATAACAATCACGCCTCTTCCGGAGTTACTATTACAGAACCCAAACCCATTAATGATATAATATGAAGACATTTGCTTATTCAGGAGTAATCCTCGCGGCCCTCTGTCTCGCTTCCTGCGGCGCGGGAGAGAAGAAGGAAGCCAAGGCTGTCGACGACGACGCTTTCTACGCCACACAGCCCGTGCGAAGCGGCATCTACCGCGCTGTCGACTTCGATATCGCCGGCGGCAAGGAGGGGCGGAAGGGACATTTCGACGGCCGCGTCATGATGGCCCTCAGCCCCGAGCAGTCGGGCATGTATATATACGAGAACGGCAACCGCGTGAAGCTCGACTACAGCATCATGCTCTCAGCGCCGTTTGCCAAGACCGACAGCGTCTACTCCACGACCGACGCGAAGGGGCGTCCCGTCACCATCTCCACCGACAGCACTGTCTACGTGATCGCATTCGAGAAAGGCAAGGAGACCATACGCATCGGCTTCGAGTCTAAACCTATGTCTACTACCTCTGCTTCCGATATGTGGACGAAAATCAGCGACCGCCTTTCAAAAAAATGATTTTGCGGCCGTTTTAGGTTGTTTTCTTAAAAATAAATCTTAACTTTGCAGTATGATGTCATGGCAGCTGTGCCATGACGTCGCTTCGGTGAGATTTATGTTTTACAACAGTATATAAATTTTTCGTTCTATGAGCAAACCATACGTAGTTGGTATCGACATCGGCGGCACCAACACAGTGTTCGGCATTGTCGACGCTCGCGGCCATATAGTGGCCAGCGATTCCATAAAGACAGCCAAACACGCGATTTTCGATGACTACATCGAGGACCTCCGCGTGAACCTCGACAGGCTGCTGAAGGCCAACGACGCCGAAGACAAGATCAAAGGCATCGGCATCGGAGCCCCCAACGGCAATTACTATACCGGTGAGATCCTCAATCCGCCAAACCTTCCCTGGGGTCCGGTGATTCCTCTGGCCGAGAAGGTAAGCAAGGCGTTCAACGGCATTCCTGTGGCTGTCACCAACGACGCCAACGCCGCCGCCCTCGGTGAGATGACCTACGGCGCCGCCCGCGGTATGAAGGACTTCATCATGATCACTCTCGGCACGGGTGTCGGCTCCGGCATCGTCATCAACGGTCAGCTCGTATATGGTCATGACGGTTTCGCCGGCGAGCTCGGCCACGTCATCATGAAGCGCAACAACGGCCGTATCTGCGGCTGCGGCCGTACAGGATGCCTCGAGGCTTACTGCTCCGCCACCGGTGTGGCCCGCACCGCAAGGGAATTCCTTGAGGTGAGGTCGGAGCCTTCCACGCTCCGCAATCTCCAGATCGAGGACATCACCTCCAAGGATGTCTACGAGGCTGCTGTGGCAGGCGACAAGATGGCTAAGGAGATCTTCGACTACACAGCCAAGATACTCGGTCAGGCATTCTCTGACATGGTGGCCTTCTCCAGCCCACAGGCAATCATCCTGTTCGGCGGCCTCGCACGAAGCGGCGACCTTCTGCTCAAGCCTCTCCGCGAGGAATTCGAGAAGCAGCTCATGCCCATCTTCCGCGGCAAGACGAAGATCATCCTCTCCGAGCTCAAGGAGAGCGACGCGGCAGTGCTCGGAGCTTCCGCTCTCGGCTGGGAAGCGAAATATAAATATGAGGTGCCCTCTTTCGACAGGGCGCTCCCTGTGGATCCGGCTCCCGCCGAAAGGCCCGAAGCCTGACATACATTTATAATATTTATAAGATTTATAAGACTTATAAATCTTGCAATACTGAAGGAGGCTCCGGATATCCGGAGCCTCCTTCAGTCTTCACCCTTGACTCTTGCGCGAAGCGCTATAACATCTTCAGCTCCTCGTAGAGCCTGTGGATCGGAAGCCCCATCACGTTGTAGAAGCTTCCTTCTATCGACTCCACGGCCACACACCCTATCCATTCCTGGATGCCGTAGGCCCCGGCCTTGTCGAGCGGTGAGTAGTTCTGCACGTAATAGCGCGCCTCCTCTTCGGAGAACGCGGCGAAGGTCACTTTCGTCACTGTCGTGAAAGAGGTGCGCCTGTCGCCGGTGGTGATGGTCACTCCTGTCGCCACCTCATGGGTCTTCCCGGCGAGGCTCATCAGCATTTCCACCGCCTCCTTTTCGTCGCGTGGCTTCCCCAGTATACGTCCTTCGCTCACCACCACCGTGTCGGCGGTGATGAAGAGCTCGTTGCCCGTGATGTGGCGCTGATATACGTCGGCTTTCTCCGACGATATATACTGGGCCACCTCCAGCGGCGGTATGTCGTCGGGATAATCTTCCCTGATTCCACCTATTGTGACCACATGAAACGGTATGCGGAGCTTCTGGAGAAGCTCGCGCCTGCGCGGCGATTTGCTCGCCAGCAGAATTTTGTATTTCTCGAGATTGTCAAGCATTTCTCCAATTGTTTAATATGACTGTCGCATTATACACATTACATTAACATCATGGCTTGTATGGACATGCCTTCGGCATGTTTCCCCGGCGCCGTCGGTTATGTCCTTTCACCAGCCGAACGATTTTGCGTCGCGCATCCAGAGCCCTGCTGCCTTGAGCGTCTGCTCTATTAGGTCGCGCACGCATCCGTATCCTCCGCCGCACGGCGACACGTATAAGGCCGTCTGCTTCACCTCCCATGCCGCGTCGTGGGGCGCGCATGGGAGTGCCACATTCCGCATGGCCTGCAGGTCGGGAATGTCGTCGCCCATATAGGCCACTTCTTCCGGCCTCAGTCCGTTGTCTGCCATCCATTGCTTGAGGATCGGCAGCTTGTGGGCGGCGCCCTGGAAGATGTCGGTGATGCCCAGGGCTGAGAAGCGTTTCTCCACCGCCACGGTGCTGCCCCCTGTGATTATGGCTATCCTGTAGCCCAGCTTCACGGCGAGCTGAAGGGCGTAGCCGTCCTTGATGTTCACCATCCGCATGGGCTGTCCCTCATTGTCCATCGGTATGGTGGAGGGGGAGAGCACTCCGTCGACATCGAAGGCGAATGCCTTGATTTTCGTAAGGTCGTAGTCGATTGAGCTCATTGTCTGTCGTGTGTTTCTTTGTCGTCTTGTGTGTTGTCGCTGATAGCGATGATCGAGTCGGTCATCAGCCCGTAGATTTCCTTGAGTCTCCCATAGTCGGCCAAGGCCTCGAGATGCGCGTTGATGGTCCTGGTGTCTCTGCGTGAGGCCGGTCCGGTCTGGGCCTTGGCGGGAGTCGTCTTCCGCAGCTTGCCCACGGTCTCGCCGATCAGCGGGAGCAGTACGCTGATGTCGTAGCCCTTCTCTCGCAGCAGCGAGTCGGCGAGGGTGTAGAGGTGGTTGGTGAAGTTGCAGGCCATCACGGAGGCTATGTGCAGCTGCTTCCTCGCCGAGGAGTCTGCCCGGTGTACTGTCGGCGACACCAAGGCCGCTATCTCCGAAAGGGTCTCGGCCGTGGCTTCGCTGTCGCCCTCTATGAAGAAGGGTATAGAGCCGTAGTCGAGCTCTACGTCGCGGCTGAAGGTCTGTAGCGGATAGAACACTCCGCGATGCTCGAACATTCCGAGTGCCTCCATCGGCGTGCTCCCGGAGGTGTGGGCCACGATACCGTTGAAGCCTGTGGCATGCAGGGCTTTCGCCACATCGGCGATGGCGTTGTCGGTCACGCTGATCAGGCTCACCACGGCATCTTCCGGCATCCCGTCGAGGGTGTGCGGGTCAACTGTCGTCACATCGGCGTGGCTTCTGAGCGCCCTCTCGAGGTGAGTTGCCACGTTGCCGCGTCCTATGATTGCTATTTTCATGTCTTTAAGCGTTTTCTATCGGTTTTCATGCATGTCGCCATCCCCATGGTCATGCGGAAGTTGATCTCGAAGCATGGGTGTATCTGCCCGGCCGTGGTGACGGCCATGTCGATGCCGCATGGCCCGGCATATCTTCCGGGAGCTATTCTGGATAGAGCCACCCTCTGGGCCTCGACAATCCTGTCGAGCGGGTAGTAGGTTTCGCTCCCGATCAGCTTGATCAGTTCCTCCTGGGGCAGCTCGATGTTGCCGGCATAACGCCCTCTGCCTGTGGTATGGAAGCAGGAGAAGCCTATAAACGAGACCTGATCCCATCCTATCTCCCATTCCGTAGCAATGTCGAGGGCACGCTCCACGTTTTTCTCGCCCATCACGCTACCCTGACGCCTGATTATGCCGCGGGCCCACTGGAAGATCTGCTCCTCGGTGAGCCCGGCGGTGGGAAAGACGCCTCGTCCGCTTGAGCTCCAGGGTGCCTTCAGCCAGCATCCCGGGTGCGACCCAGTGTAGGCCACGGCCTCTTCGGCAGTATGGAGCTCTTGCGGTAACTCGAAGCCGTCGGGCATCTCCACCATACCTTCCATCTCGTTGAGGAAAGCGATCGTGTTGCGTCGGTGGGAGAGGGCGCGCAGCGCGCTGATACTCTCTTCCGAGGGGAGCAGCGACTCGTCTACGCCCATGCTGAGGAGCGTATGGCGCAGGGCGCGGTTCCATCCCCAGGGTCTTATCCGCATTCCCGGACACATACACGAAGCCACATATCGGATATCGGCTACCATGACTCCCGGTGGTGCCATGAGGGCGAGTTCCCGCGCGTTGCCGTCAAGAGCCGCCACTACGTCTCCCGCTTCGGCGTAGGCGAAAGGGACATGGGCCAGCTCCCTGCGCATCGCCGTGACCTTGGCCGTAGGCGTGTAGCTCACGGTGTCGGCTGCCAGCGCGTAGTCGGTGTCCGGGTTGAATATGTGGAGGGTCGGGGCCATACCGGGACGGTGATATATGAGGAAGCAGATAAAAAAAGCCGGAGAGACTCCGGCGCGGTGGAATGGATGCGGCTGCCTCAGTCGTCGAGACGGTCGCGCTCCTTGGTGGGATTCGAGAAATAGAGCTTGTGTTCGATATATTCCTGAGTGGCAATCAGGGTGGGCTTCGGGAGTTTCTCGTAGAAGCGGGAGATCTCTATCTGCTCGCGGTTTTCCGATACTTCCTCGAGGTTGTCGGTAGAAGCGAATTCCTGAAGCTTTTTCTCGAGTTCCTTCTTCATCTCGAGCGCTATCTGGTTGGCGCGCTTGCCGATGATGCATACGGTCTCATAGACGTTGCCCGTCTGCTCGGTCATGGCGTTCATGTCGCGGGTGACGGTGTTGAGGGGAGCGTTGGTTTTCTTGTAGTCCATAATTCGGTGATTATGCTTTATGGGTTATCGGTTTCTTGTTGGGTGCCCTTGTCAGTCCTGCACGTGCTTGCGGGCGATGTTGTAGATGTTGTCGGCTTCCTTGCGGTTTTTGGTGTCGGGATAGTTGTTGATAAACGAGAAATACTCGTCGACCACCTCCCGGTATCGGTCTGCCTGACGCTCGGCGATGCTCTGCCGGGCCTCCTGGAATTTGGATTTGAGTATCAGCAGCTCGAAGTCCTCCCGGTATTTGGAATAGGGGTAGTTTTTGAGGGCGTTCTGCGCTGTTATGATCGCCGACTGGTAGTTGTTGCCGCGGAAGTTGCCGAGGTTGTAGTATAGCTGGGAGTTCTGGAGCTCCTTCAGCGTCAGCTTGTCCTGCATCTCGAATATGGCGTTCTGTGCGATGGAGACACGGTCGCTGTCGGGGAAGTAGTCGAGAAAACCCTGGAGCTCCTCGATGGCCTTCACCGTCATGCTCTGGTCGAGCTGAGGGTCGGGGGAGTCGAGATAGTAGCCGTAGCCCGAATAGAAGCGGGCCAGCTCTGCATAGCGTCCTTTCGGATAGCGCGAGTAGTAGGTCTTGAAGTTGACCCCCGAGTTCATGTAGTCTTTGTTTTCAAAATACGACATGCCGAGGAGGAAGAGGGCTTCCTCCCCTTTGGGGCCGCCACGAAGGGGCACTATGAGGTCGCTCAGCACTGTGGCTGCCTGGGTGAACTTACGCTGGTCGAAGGCTCGCTTCGCATAGTCGAATTTATAATCCACGTCGCGGCTCTTCAACACCTTGTTGTATTCGCCGCATGAGCACATCAGCGCTAAGACGGGTATGAGCAATAGATATTTGTACATCGGTCCGATTCTCGCTTTGAATTGCAAAGTTAGCAATTATTTTCCAATTTTTGGCCATGTATTATGATTTTTTTAGCTAACTTTGAAGCTTGAATCTGAAAAGCGATTTTTTAACCCACTTAAATATCATTGTAAGGTGGCACAAAAAAACTCATCAAACCACTCTGCCATACGCAATTTGCTCTCCTCGCATCCTATCCTGGCCAATATCGTGATCATAATTCTGGTCGCGGTGCTCGGCCTCTGCATAGTGTATTTCTCCATCGCCATCTTCACGCGCCACGGACAGTCGCGAACGCTACCCGGCGTGGAGAACATGAGCTACACACAGGCCATAGAGCTGCTCCACTCGAAGGGATTCCGCGTCGACATCCGCGACTCCCTCTTCCGCGACGACATCAAGCCCGGTTTCGTCATCGAGCAGTTCCCGAAGGCCAATTCCATCGTGAAGCCGGGGCGCAAGGTGTTCCTATATATCAATGCGGTCCATCCCAAGGAGGTGGTGGTCGACCCCGACAACCATCCGGCCGAGGACGCCCTCCGCAGTTATTCCTTCCGTCAGGGGCTCGCGCGCCTCGAGGAGCTTGGCTTCAAGAACATCCGCATCGTGCGTGTGCTCGGCGACCACGACCGCATCGTGAAGGTCACGGCCAACGGCCGTACGGTGAAGAAGACGCAGAAGGTGCCTGTCAACGCCGCCATCGTCGTGGAGGTCTGCGACGGTCGGCTCGAGGCCGTGAGGGAGTCGCTCCAGATCGAGGAATACCGCCAATATGTGGATGAATACGACTATGCGGCCGACTCCATTGATGATTATGTCAATCCGGTGCCGGTATCCGACGACGAGGAGACCGGGGAGGAAGAAGAGGTGACGTTTATACAGTGAGCGGAATGGAGACGACCGACAGACAGACCGACAGGCTCACGGAGCCTGTCGACGACCCCTGGGCAAGGGATGGATTCACAGAGATTGAGTCGCCGATCGTGGAGGTGGAGGGGCGCGAGATGTATGAGCATTTCCGTTTCGTGGCCGACAAGGGGCAGCAGCTCCTCCGCGTCGACAAGTTTCTCGTCGACCGCCTCATCAAGACCTCGCGCAACCGCATCCAGCAGGCGGCCGAGGCGGGATGCATCGTGGTCAACGGCAAGCCCGTGAAGTCAAGCTATAAGGTGAAGCCCGATGACGTGGTGACGGTGGTGATGGACCGCCCGCGCTACGAGTTCGAGATCCTCGCCGAGGATATATCCCTCGATATAGTGTATGAGGACGACGACGTGCTTGTGGTCAACAAGCCGGCCGGCCTCGTGGTGCATCCGGCCACCGGCAACCGCCACGGCACTCTCGTCAACGCCCTCGCGTATTATTTCCGCAACAATCCCGACTATGACGTCAACGACCCTCGGCTCGGCCTTATCCACCGCATCGACAAGGATACTTCCGGCCTCCTCGTCATCGCCAAGACCCCGGAGGCAAAGACCGACCTCAGCCTCCAGTTCTTCAACAAGACCACGCGCCGCGAGTATGTGGCCGTGATATGGGGCGAGTTTCCGGAGCCGGAGGGCACCATCACCGGCAATATCACGCGCAATCCGAAGGACCGTCTCCAGATGATGGTCTCGCCCGATCCCGAGGTGGGCAAGCACGCCGTCACTCACTACCGCCAGATCGAGTCGTTCGGATACGTCAGCGTGGTGAAGTGTGTGCTCGAGACCGGACGCACCCATCAGATCCGCGTCCACATGCTCAGCAAGGGCCACCCCCTCTTCAACGACGCCCGCTACGGCGGCGACCGCATCCTCAAGGGGCTCCGCACCGCCTCCTACACCCGGTTTATCGACAATTGCTTCGAGGTCTGCCCCCGCCAGGCCCTCCACGCCAGAACGCTCGGATTCGTGCATCCGCGCACCGGGCAGCAGATGGATTTCGAGTGTCCGATTCCCGACGACATGACCAATCTCATCGAGCGCTGGCGCCGGTATAAGGGCGCGGAGTGACGTTATGTCACCCTCTGCGGGCGTTTTTCCGGTTTTCACGCTTGAGTTACGGATTTATTTGTTAACTTTGCAGAAGAGGTCGGCTCCCTATGCCGTCTTCCCACTTTTTTTGCCCATTTTAGATCTATATGGCCATGAGTCGTCAAGAATATGATTTCAGTGATATAGCTCCTTACGATGACGCTGTGTTTCATCAGAAGATGCAGCAGCTCGTCAAGGAGCCGGGTTTTCTGCACGCCGTCAACTACACGATGCCGAAGGACGATGTCCCGGCCCTTATCGACGAGCTGTTGAAAATCAACAATAAGTATGATCTGCAGCATCAGGTGATGTATCCCTTCCTCGAGATGCTCGCCAAGACCACCACCGCAGGAATCACCCTCGGCGGCATCAAGTATCTCAATCCCTCGCTCAACTACACCTTTATCACCAACCACCGCGACATAGTGCTCGACGCCTCCTTCCTCAACCTCTCTTTCCTGCGTCGAAATCTCCCGACTTCGGAGGTGGCCATCGGCAACAATCTCCTCATCTACGACTGGATCGCCGATCTCGTGAGGCTCAACAAGAGCTTCATCGTGAAGCGCAACACCGGCCTGCGCGAGGGTCTCGAGGCGGCCAAGAAGCTCTCGGCCTACATCCACCATTCCATCCTCGAGAAGCATGAGTCGATATGGATCGCGCAGCGGGAGGGACGCGCGAAAGACAGCAGCGACCACACCCAGGAGTCGCTCGTAAAGATGCTCGCCATCGCCGGTGAGGGCCCCTTCATGGAGCGCCTCAAGGAGATTAATCTCATGCCGGTGTCGATTTCCTATGAATACGACCCCAACGACTATCTCAAGGCCCGCGAGTTCCTGCTCCGCCGCCGCAATCCGGAGTTCAAGAAGTCGCAGCGCGACGACCTGTTCTCGATGGAGACCGGGCTGCTCCGCTTCAAGGGAAAGGTGCATTTCCAGCTCACCCCCCGCATCAACACCAAGATCGACATGGTCGGTGACTTCTCCGACAAGAACATGTCGGCACGCGTGGTGGGCGCTATCATCGACCAGGCCCTCCACCGAAGCTACGAGATCTTCACCATCAACTATGTGGCCTTTGACCTCCTTCATCATACGGAGCGCTTCGCCCGCAAATACACACTCGACCAGCGTCTCGAGGTGGAGAACTACCTCAACGCCCAGCTCGACAAGGTCGACGTGGAGTATATCTCCACCGAAGAGCGCGAATTCATGATGGAGAAAATGCTTGTGATGTATTCCAATCCCTTGAAAAACAAGCTCCGCACTATTCTGGGCGGGGAATAATGCTTAATATCTGCAATCTCCTAAATATCCGTAGTCATGAGGGTTCCTGTCGTGATGATAGTGGTCATCCTGGTCTACAGTCTTATAGTAGACCTGTATATCTGGAATGATATCAGGAAATACAGCCGGAGCCGGCTGTGGAGCCGTCTCTACGCCGGCTTCTCGGTGGCCTGCTGGATCTTCCTCGTGGTGTCGCTGCTGATGCCGCGCCGCAATTCCTCTTCCGATACACTGACGGTGATGTGGATGCTCTATACCTACCTCACCCTCTATGTGCCCAAGCTCCTGTATGTGTTGTCGTCACTCATCGGACGGATGTTCTCGTTGCGGCGGCGTCGCCGCAACCGCGGTGTCGTGGTCGGCACTGTGCTGGCGTTGCTTGTCTTCGCGGCGATGTGGTGGGGCGCGCTCGGCGGTCGCTGGCGCATCGACGTCAATGAGGTCGATGTCTATTCCGCACGGCTGCCGCAGGCGTTCGACGGCTACCGAATAGCCCAGATCAGCGACCTCCATGTAGGCACGTGGGGAGAGGAAACCCGCTTTATCGCGCAGCTCGTCGATTCTGTCAATGCCCTCAGGCCCGATGTCGTATTCTTTACCGGAGATATCGTCAACTGCTCCTCCGACGAGCTCGTGCCCTTCGTGAAGGAGCTCAGCCGTCTGAAGGCTCCTGACGGCGTCTGGTCGATTCTCGGCAATCACGACTACGGCGACTACCTTGACTGGCCCACACCAAAGCATAAGGAGGCGAATCTACAGCGCCTCAAGGATATACAGCGCGACATGGGATGGCGTCTGCTCAACAACGAGCACACGTTCCTGAGCCGTGGCTCCGACTCGATCGCGCTCATCGGTGTGGAGAACTGGGGCGAGCCCCCCTTCCATCAGTACGGCCGAATCAAGGACGCATACTCCGCTCCGGCCGGTAACATTAATGATTCCCGATATAAGATACTGCTCACCCACAATCCGGAGCACTGGAACCAGGAGATATCGCGCATCAGCAATATCGACCTGTCGCTCTCAGGCCACACCCATGCCATGCAGATGATGGTGGGAGCAGGTGGCTGGAAATGGTCGCCCGCGGCATGGAGGTATGAGCAGTGGGGTGGCCTCTATTCCCGCCAGGCTTCCGACGGCAACCCGCTGCAGCTCTACGTCAACATCGGCGCCGGTGAGGTGGGTATGCCGTTCCGCATCGGCGCCGACCCCGAGATCACCCTCATCACTCTCAGAAAGGCGAGATGACATGGCGCTGATGGTTCTGGGTCTCGGCAGCAACTGCGGCGACCGCCGCGCCAGCGTGGAGGCGGCCTTGCGCTGGCTCTCAACAGTGCTCTCCGGCATGCAGGCGAGTCCTCTTTACGAGACGCCCCCTGTGCGCACGCCCTCGCATCCCTCGGGCTGGAGTTCCGATTATGTCAACTGCGTGGCTGCCGGCGATTACGACGGCAGTGCCCGGGATCTACAGCTTCTCGCCAAGGAGTATGAACGCAGCCACGGCCGCGACATGGAGTGCCGCCGTGCAGGCAAGGTGCCTATTGATATAGATGTGGTGGTGGCCGGCGGAGAGGTGTTGCGGCCGTATGACTATAAGGCTTCCTTCTTCCGCATAGGTCTTGAGGGCCTTGAGGCCCGTGGCCTCCTCCTGTGTCAGGATCTCGAGGCCCGGTAGTAGAGCAGCAGTCCGATGATGAGGTAGAGCACGTTGGGAATCTCCATCGCCACGAAGGGCGACGTCAGGCCCGACACTGCGAATGAGCTCGCCACTGTGGAGAAGAGGATATAGCTGAAGCTCAGAGCGAGTCCGATGCCTATGTTGAGCCCCATGCCCCCTTTCACCTTTCTCGACGACAGCGACACGCCGATGAGCGTGAGGATGAAGGCGGCCGCGGTGGCCGCGTAGCGGCGCTCTTTCTCAATCTCGAAGTTCTTGATGTTGGCCACTCCGCGCATCTTCTGGCGCTCGATATATTCCGAGAGCTGGGGCGTGGTCATGGTCTGCTCGTCGTTTTTCGATATGATGAAGTCGCGTGGCTCGATGGTGATGATGGTGTCGAGCTTGCTCCCCGTTGTGATCTTCTCGTTCATCCCGTTGAAGTCGCGGGTCATGTAGTCGCTGAGCACCCAGTGGTATTTCTTCAGCGTGTCGTATCTCGCGGTGGCGGCCGTGGTGCGCGATACGAGGGCTTTGCCGTCGAATTTGTCGAGCGAGAAGCGGTAGCCCGTCTTTGAGTTGTTGTCGAAGCGCCCTATGTAGGCCACCACTCCCGGGCTGGCCATCAGCTGGATGTTGACGCCCGACTCCACCTTGCGGTTCTTGATGTATTTGTTGGTGTAGTTGATGCGGTTGACGTTGGTCGGCGGTATGATGTAGTTGCTCAGCGCGAAGGTCATGGCGGCGATGATGGCCGCGCCTATCATGTAGGGGCGCACCATGCGCGAGAGGCTCACGCCGCTCGAGAGGATGGCGATGATCTCCGAGTTGCCGGCCATCTTCGAGGTGAAGAAGATCACCGAGATGAAGACGAAGAGGGGGGAGAGCTGGTTGGCGAAATAGGGGAGGAAGGAGGCGAAATAGTCAAACAGCGTGTCCTTCAGCGGAGCCGCCAGAAAGGCGTTGAGCTTCTCGGTGATGTCAAACATCGCTATGACGGCCAGGAAGAGCATCGTGGCCAGGAAATACGTGCCGAGAAACTTCTTGAGGATGTAGATGTCGAGTATCTTCAGGCGCATCCGTCCTGAATATTCCCTTCTGCGGAATATCCTCTTCAGGGCGTTGCCTGTGGTGAAGAGCCCCTTCTTCAGCGGCCGGCGCAGTCTGCGCTTCTTCCTTTTCTTCTGCTGTGTCATAGCCGGCGTGTCACTTCTTCCGTCATCTGTCGTTTCCATTCTGCGAAGTCGCCGGCGATTATGTGCTTCCGCGCCTCCTTCACGAGCCAGAGGTAGAAGGCGAGGTTGTGGATCGACGCTATCTGCATTGCGAGAAGCTCGCTGCTCACGAAAAGATGGCGCACGTAGGCGCGGGAATATGCCCTGTCGACCCATGATGTGCCGTCGGGGTCGAGCGGCGAGAAGTCGTCGGCCCATTTCAGGTTGCGCATGTTCATGATGCCGTGGCGGGTGAAGATCATGCCGTTGCGCCCGTTGCGGGTGGGCATCACGCAGTCCATCATGTCCACGCCGCGGTCGATGGCCTCGAGTATGTTGGCGGGAGTGCCCACGCCCATCAGGTAGCGAGGCCTGTCGGCCGGCAGGATCTCGTTGACCACCTCTATCATCTCATACATCTTCTCGGTGGGCTCTCCCACGGCCAGGCCGCCGATGGCGTTGCCGTCGGCGCCGAGGTCGGCCACATGCTTCGCGGCCTCTCTCCGGAGGTCGGGATATACGCATCCCTGCACGATGGGGAAGTATGCCTGGCTGTATCCGTAATGTCCCTCGGTCTCCTTATAGCGTTTCCAGCCCCTTTCGAGCCAGCGCTGCGTCAATCCCAGTGACTTCTTGGCGTAGTCATAGTCGGCCGTGCCGGGGGCGCATTCGTCGAGCGCCATCATGATGTCGGCGCCGATCACACGCTGGATATCCACCACCCCCTCCGGGGTGAAGAGATGCTTGCTGCCGTCGATATGGCTGCGGAAATAGGCTCCCTCCTCCTTCAGCTTGCGGTTGGCGGAGAGGGAGAACACCTGGAAGCCTCCGGAGTCGGTGAGGATCGGGCGGTCCCAGCCGTTGAATTTATGAAGGCCGCCGGCTTTGCCGAGAATCTCGAGACCGGGCCTCAGATACAGGTGGTAGGTGTTGCCGAGTATTATTTTGGCGTCTATGTCGTCGCGCAGCTCCGAGAAATGCACTCCTTTCACGCTCCCCACGGTGCCCACGGGCATGAAGATGGGGGTCGGGATCACGCCGTGGTCGGTGGTGATCTCGCCTGCGCGTGCGGCTGTGCCTGGCGCTGTAGCCTCTGATTTGAATTCCATTTAGGGTTGATGGTCGGTTCTTGATGGGTTGCGGAGGCGGCCTCGGCCGCTTTCGCCCTGCAAAGTTAGCGCAATATGTCAATATTCGCAAATCATCGCCCCTCTCTGTTGGCGGTGTCGCCTTATTTTGCTATTTTTGTGCTTTAGATTTTAACAATGTTTATATGTTTTCCAAAGAAACCTACATGCAGCGCCGCGCCGGGCTCAAGCGCCGGGTCGGCAGCGGGCTGATACTCCTCCTCGGCAACGACGAGGTGGGCATGAACTATGCCGACAATACCTATCATTTCCGTCAGGATTCCTCTTTCCTGTATTATTTCGGACTTCCCTACGCCGGACTCAATGCGGTGATCGACGTCGACAACGACGTGGATATCATTTTCGGCGACGAGCTCTCCATCGACTCCATCGTGTGGATGGGCAATCAGCCCACGCTCCGCGAGAAGGCCCAGGCTGTCGGTGTCACCAAGACCCTTCCCGCCGCCAGTCTCCGCGAGTATCTCGACAAGGCGCGTGCCTCGAAGCGCGTTGTCCACTATCTTCCTCCCTACCGTGGCGACCACAGCGTGGCGCTCTGGCGTCTGCTCGATGTCGCTCCGGGTGCGGCTGCTCCATCCATACCCCTTATCAAGGGCATCGTGGCCATGCGCAACATCAAGACTCCGGAGGAGATCGCGGAGATCGAGAAGGCCTGCGACGTGACGGCCGACATGCATATCGCCGCCATCAAGGCCCTTCGTCCGGGAATGCACGAGTATGAGATGCGCTCCATCATCGAGGCCACGGCGAAGAGCGCCGGGTGCGAGCTCTCTTTCCCGATCATCGCCACCACCCACGGTCAGACTCTCCACAACCATACCTACACGCATCTGGTGAATCCCGGCGACATGCTCCTCATCGACGCCGGAGCAGAGACTCCGATGGGATATGCGGGCGACATGTCGTCGACCATCTGCGCCTCGAAGACGTTCACGCCACGACAGAAGTCGGTCTACGACATCCAGGTGGCCTCGCATCTCGCTGCTGTCGACGCGCTGCGTCCCGGAGTGCCGTTCAAGGATGTCTACGAGCTCTCGGCCCGCGTCATCTGCGAGGGCCTTAAGGATCTCGGCGTTATGAAGGGCAATCCCGCCGATGCGGTCGAGGCTGGTGCCCACGCGATGTTCTTCCCCTGTGGCCTCGGCCACATGATGGGTCTCGACGTACACGACATGGAGAACCTCGGCGAGGTCTGGGTTGGCTACGACGGGCAGCCGAAGAGCACTCAGTTCGGCCGCAAGTCGCTCCGTCTGGCGCGTCCGCTGGAGCCCGGGTTCGTGCTCACCATCGAGCCGGGCATCTATTTCATTCCGGAGCTCATCGACTACTGGGGTGCCGACCGCAGGTTTGCCGACTTCATCAACTACGACGAGTTGGAGAAGTGGCGCGACTTCACGGGCATCCGCAACGAGGAGGACTATCTCATCACCCCTGACGGCGCCCGCCGTCTCGGCAAGAAGATTCCCCTCACCACCGAAGAGGTGGAAGCCCTCCGCTGATCCCCATAAATCCAAAATACAGAAGGGCGCGGCCTCCCCGTGCCCTTCTGTCTGTTGGATTTATGATGATATCGGTTTGTAGGGACATGCCTCCGGCATGTTTCATAGCTGTCTTTGTATAATGCAGCTATATAGATTGTCGCTATATGGAAGCTCGCCGTTTAGATGCTGATTTTCTCCGTCTTGCCGGAAGCCGTCCTGATGATGTATATTCCTGAAGGCAGAGCCATCCTCAACTCTCCGTAAGCAATTGCGTCAGCAGCAATCGTTCCCTGCACGGTATAAACCCTGCATCGCTCGTCAGAAGCTATCTGCCCATCGTCCGGCATCTCGTCAACCCCGTCCTCGGTAAGGTCCTCCACGATGGGACCGACCTCCTTCCACCGGTAATGGTTTCGATAGGCTTCTCCGCAACCCGGCATCACATGCACAGTTATCTTTCCGAGCCTGTCGTAAGCAAAGGTGCCCCAGAAGATATCGAATTCCGGAGGCGTCTCGCAAAATATATAGATATCGCTTAATGATGGGCAATCCTCAAATACATCCATGTAAATCATCTCCACATTCTTGTTGATGGTCACTGCCCGTAGATTATCGCAACCTAAAAACAGACGTCTGTCAAGCTCGTAAAGGTCAAGCGGCAGCTTTATCTCGGTCAGACTGTCACAATTGCTGAAAGCCCCGCCCTCTATCGTGTCTATTCCATCCGGGAGGTCTATATACCTCATGTCAGAACCACTAAAGGCCCTCTCACAGATTTTTGTTATATGCGGCTGGATATGGAAAGTCTCGACATTTGCATTGCTAAACCACGAATCCCCGATTTCGGTTATTTTCTCCGGGAATACCACATCCACAAAACCGGTGGTGCTGTTGAAGCACCCCTTGCCGATCAGCTCAATGGATTCCGGTATCACGACAGGAGAAAAACATGTCACGTTCCTGAAGGCAGACCCATGGAGTTGAACAACATCCGGAAGCACTATCTCATCCAGATGCAGTCCATTAAAAGCGTCTGATTCTATTGTCCTCAACGATGAGGGAAAGTTGATATGGGTCAGTGAGGTGCCTTTGAATGCTCCACTATATATGGTTTGCACCCCTTCCGGGACATCAAAACTGATTCCGGACTTTTTCGGGGGATAAATCATCAACTCTGACAGGCTGCGGCCATACTTATCAAGCGAATAGAGAACGCCGTCGACCGATCTGTAATTCCTGTTTTCCGGACTTACTGTTATCGAAGAGAGAAATGGAAGATATCTGAAGAAATTACCCAGATCGTATATCGTGGAGGGTAGGGACAATGCAGTGATGGGTTTCGCTTCATAAAAACCATAATTATGGTTATCTGATATGCTTTTCACCCCTTCCGGAACAGTGAAACTGGTATCAGGTTTTTTCGCCGGATAGATCAGGAGGCAATCCAGACCGCCATCGTCATCAAGCGAGTACAGGACGCCGTCTATCGACCTGTACTTCTTGTTTTCCGGATCTACGGTTATAGACCGTAGCCGTTCAAGCCATGAGTCGGTCAATTCACCCAGATCCACTATGGTCGACGGGAGTGACAGTGTAGCTATGGGCTCTTCATCCAGAGCCTTAAAGGAAACCCATCCATCACTGTCATAATATATGGATAGATCCTTTAGTGCAGTGACCGTATATGTTTCCCCTTCATATTCCACAGTCGGGGGAATGACGAGGTCATAGTCTTCCGGATAATTTATTCCGGTGTTATAATATTTGGATATGACGTATGCCTGATTGTCCGATGTCAGCTCGTACTTAATGTCTCCGATCTCAACCTGGATATCCACTCCGGCGCTAATGCCCTGCGGAAATAGTATGGCTGGC